>NZ_JBFAXI010000099.1:0-30285 GCF_040680735.1 Streptomyces sp. NPDC051987
CCGTGTCCTTCACCCTTGCCGCGGGCAGTCGTGCCGCTGGGGCGGCACGGGTGGGCGCTGGGGGTCCCCCCGGCCGAAGGCTGGGGGAGGCACCCTGCCGGCGCCGGTAAGCGTCCCCACCCCCGGCACCAGCACCGGCGCACCGGCCCGCCTCAGGCCCGCACGCCCCGCAGGGCCATCGCGACGGCCGCGTCGGTGATCACGGCCGGGTCCTCCGCCGCCCCCAGCTCGATCCGCCGCACCGCCGCGTCCACGACCCCCTGGACCAGCATCGCCGCGAGCCGCGGCTGCCCATGCCCCAGCTCCCCCAGCGCCTCCACGATCATCGCGACCAGCCCGCCGTGCGCGGCCCTGATCTTCTCCCGTGCGCCCGCGTCCAGCTCGCTCGCCGAGATGGCGACCACCGCCCGGTGCCGCCGGTCCCCGATCAGCGCCAGCTGCTGCCGGACGTACGCCTCGACCCTGCCCTCGGCGGAATCCGCCCGCTCCATCGCCGCCGCGACCTCCGCCGCCCAGACCGGGAAGTCGGCCTCGCACAGCTCCTCGACGACGGCGGCCCGGGACCGGAAGTACTCGTAGACGGACGAGCGCGCGAGCCCCGTGCGCTCGGCGAGCGCGGGGAAGGTCAGCGCCTCCGTGCCGCCCTCGGACAGGAGGGACCGCGCCGCGTCCAGCAGGGCGGCTCGCTGCATCGACCTGTGCTCGGCCACGGAGGCCGCTCGAATCCTTGGCACGGCGACCACTGTACGGACGCGCCGGGCCGGACGGGAGACAGCACGGCGGGGACGCGGCGTGCGCGGCCGCCGCCGTCGGCCGGAAGTCTCCCGCCGGCCTCGGTCAACGGCCGAAACTCGCCAGCTTGGCCCGCAGCTGCAGCACCGACTTGGTGTGGATCTGGCTGACCCGGCTCTCGGTGACCCCGAGCACGTTCCCGATCTCGGCGAGGGTGAGCCCCTCGTAGTAGTAGAGCGTCACCACGGTCTTCTCCCGCTCCGGCAGCGTGTTGATCGCCCGCGCCAGGAACCGCCGCAGCTCCCGGTCCTCGGCCACCTCCACGGGGTTGTCCGCGGCGGTGTCCTCCAGCGTGTCCATCACGCTCAGCCCCTCGCCGCCCTCGCCCCCGACGTGCAGCAGCTCCTCCAGCGCCACCACGTTGGCCAGCGACAGCTGACTGAAGACGGCGTGCAGCTCGTCCACCTCGATGCCCAGCTCGGCGGCGACCTCGCCCTCCGAGGGCGTGCGCCGCAGCCGGGCCTCCAGGGTGGCGTAGGCCCGCTCCACGTTCCGCGCCTTCTGCCGGACCGAACGCGGGATCCAGTCCAGCGCCCTCAGCTCGTCGATCATCGCGCCCCGGATCCGGGTGATCGCGTACGTCTCGAACTTGATCTCCCGGTCGACGTCGAACTTCTCGATCGCGTCGATCAGCCCGAACACCCCGGAGGAGACGAAGTCGGCCTGCTCCACGTTGGGCGGCAGACCCACGCTCACCCGCCCCGCCACGTACTTGACCAGCGGCGAGTAGTGCAGGATCAGCTGCTCCCGCAGCCGGTCGTCCCCCGTCGCCTTGTACGACCGCCACAGCTCGTCGAGCGTCGAGGGAGCGGGCGGCCGCACTCTGCCACCGTCACGGGCGGCTGGGGGGATCGCCGCCCGGTCGGATCCGGAGGTGTGCTGGGGCATTCGTCGCCTTGTGCCGTTCTGCTGTGAAGTGCCAGGAACTGCCGTGATGTGCCGTGGAGCAGGTGGAGTGGGAGGTGAAAGCGAGGGTCGGGCGGGGTGTCGGTCTCGTACCGGTCGGCGCGGTCTGCGCCAGGCCTTTCGTGAGCGTAGCGTGACTGAAGAGTCGCGGTGCGCGAACAAGGAGGCTCCACCCCTGCGCGAACCCCCTGCACGGCGCGCCCCACCGCGCTCGGCGCGTCGCTCTGTGTGATCTTTGGAAGGCGTCAACTCCGGGAATTCCCAAGGGCGTCGGGGGTTCCCCCGGACGGCCGAACACGCTCGGTCAGCACCGGCTCCGACCTGCCCGGACCGAGATCATCGCCTGGCGTGTCAACTTCCAGCCGTCGCCGTGTCGTTCGACGTAACCAAGTGCTCGGAGTTCGTACAGTCTCGCGACCGCCTCGTCCGGGGAGGTCTGGGCGCCGCGTGCCACCTCTTCGGGTGAGGCCGTCCGGTTGCCGGGCAGCGCCGCGAGGACCTGCCGGGCGGCGGGTTCGAGCAGGTCGCGCGGGAGGACGGGGCCGCGCCTGGCGGGGGCCAGCTCGCCCATGTCACCGACGAGTTCGACGACCTCCGCCGCATCGGTGACCAGCACGGCCTCCTGTCGGAGAAGCTCGTGCACCCCGGCCGAGAGACCGCTGGTGGCCGGTCCTGGCACGCCCATGGTGAGCCTGCCGAGCCGCTGCGCCGCCCGCGCGGTGACCAGTGAGCCGCTGCGGTGGGCGGCCTCCACCACGACGGTCCCCCTGGTGAGCGCCGCGATGACCCGGTTGCGGAGCACGAACCTGCTCTGTGTCGGATGCTCGCCGGGCGGCAACTCCCCCACCACCAGTCCCTGTTCGGCGATCCTGTTGATCAGCTCGGTGTGGCCCCGGGGATAGGGCCGGTCGACCCCGCTGGCCAGCACGGCGACGGTGGCCCCGCCGGCACCCAGCGCTCCGCGGTGCGCGGCGCCGTCGACGCCGTAGGCCCCGCCGGACACCACGACCCAGCCGCGCTCGGCGAGCCCCGCGGCGAGAACGGCCGCCATGTGGGCGCCGTACTCGGTGCAGGCGCGGGCCCCGACGACGGCGACGGAGCGCAGCGCCCACATCCGCAGACTGGGCCGGCCGCGCACCCACAGGCCGAGCGGGCGGGCGTCGCCGAGGTCGTCGAGCTGGCTGGGCCACTCGGTGTCGCCGGGGCGCACGAACCGCGCACCGGCCTTCCGTGCGACGGCGAGGTCCGCGTGCGGATCGGCCTGGTGCGCCCGGGACAGCAGGCCCGCCCAACGAGTGCCGCTGACGCCGGGCAGGGGCGGCCCGCCCTCGCGCAGCCGGCCCGCCACCTCCGGCACGCCCCGCTCCCGCACCCACCGCCCGGCGATCTCGTCACCGGGTTCGACGACCCGGGCCAGGAAGACCCGGTCGAGCAGTTCGGGGTCGCTCATGGGGCGATCCCCTCCAGGACCGCGCCACGCCGGACGCCGGTGCGCAGCTCCAGGGCCAGGTTGACGTCGTTGGCCGAGGGCCGGTCGCGGCCCGCCAGGTCGGCGAGGGTCCAGGCGACCCGGAGCACCCGGTCCAGGCCACGGGCGGTGAGCAGGCCCCGGTCGAGGTCCAGCTCCGCCTTGAGCAGCGCGCCCGGCCGGACGTGCCAGCGGGTGCGGAGTTCGTGTCCCGGGACCTCGCTGTTGGTGTGCCAGGGCAGCCCGTCGTAGCGGTGGGCGGCCCGCTCCCGCGCCGCGCGCACCCGGTCGGCCACGACGGCGGAGGGCTCGGCTCCGGTGTGCAGCCGCAGCAGTTCCTCCCTGGCGACGGGTTCGACGGTGACCCTGAGGTCCACCCGGTCCATCAGGGGGCCGGAGAGCCGGGCGCGGTACCGCTTGATCGAGGAGGGCCGGCACTCGCAGACGTCTCCTGCGGTGCCGTGCCTGCCGCAGGGGCAGGGGTTGGCGGCGAGGACCATGAGGAACCTCGCGGGCATCCGCAGCATCCCGGCGGCGCGGGCGACGACGACGTGGCCCGACTCCAGGGGCTGGCGCAGGGCGTCCAGGACGCTGCTGTGGAACTCGGCCGCCTCGTCCAGGAAGAGCACGCCGTGGTGGGCCAGGGAGACCGCTCCGGGGCGCGGCAGGCCGGTTCCGCCGCCGACCAGGGAGGCCATGGTGGCCGAGTGGTGCGGGGCGCAGTACGGCGGGCGGTCGACCAGGGGGTGGCCGGGCGGCAGCATCCCGGCCACCGAGTGGACGGCGGTGACCTCCAGGGACTCCTGCCGGCTCAGCTCGGGCAGCAGCCCCGGCAGCCGCTCGGCCAGCATGGTCTTGCCGGCGCCGGGCGGACCCTTGAAGAAGACGTGATGGCGGCCGGCCGCGGCCACCTCCAGGGCGGCGCGGGCCACCTGCTGCCCCGCGACGTCCGCGAGGTCGGGCGCGTGGTCGCCGGTGACCATGCCGGTGCCGAGCCCCATGCCCGGGAGGGCGAGCCCGGCGAGGAACGGGTCCGGGCGGATCTCGCCGCCGACGGGCTCCTCGTCGGGCACCGGTTCGTCGGTGAGGACGGCGATCAGCTGGCGCAGGCTGCGGACGCCCAGCACGGACACCCCCGGCACCAGCGAGGCCTCCGGCACGGCGCTCTCCGGGACGACCACCTGCTCGTAGCCGGCGTCGGCGGCGGCCAGCACGGCGGGCAGGATGCCCCGGACCTGCCGGACCCGGCCGTCCAGGCCCAGCTCGCCGATCATCACGATCTCGGCGAGCACCCGGGGATCGATCCGCTCGGCCGCCCCGAGCACGGCCGCGGCCACCGCGAGGTCGAAGCCGCTGCCGCTCTTCGGCACGGACGCCGGGCTGAGTCCGACGGTGAGCTTCTTCGAGGGCCAGGCGGCGCCCGAGTTCACCACCGCCGCCCGGACCCGGTCGCGGCTCTCGGTCAGGCTCTTGTCCGGCAGCCCCACCAGGGTGAAGGCCGCCACGCCGGGTTCCAGGTCGGCCTGGACCTCGACGACCACGCCCTCGACGCCGACCAGCGCCACCGAGCAGGTACGCGCGAACCCCATCTCACGCCACCCCCCGGACGTGCTCGACGACGGGCGCCCCGCGCCGCGGCAGGAGCACTCCGACGACGTCGATGCGGACACCGCCGGGGGGTGCCCCGCCGTGTGCGTGGATCCAGTGCTCGGCCAGGCCGCGCAGGCGCTGCGCCTTCTGCGGGGAGACCGCGGCCATGGGGTGCTCGAAGACCCCAGCCCGGCGGGTCTTGACCTCGCAGACGACCAGGACGTCGCCGTCCCGCGCCACGATGTCGATCTCGCCGGTCCGGCCGCAGCGCCAGTTGCGCTCCAGGACCGTCATCCCGGCCTCGGCCAGCCGCCGTGCGGCCAGCGTCTCGCCGTACTGGCCGAGTGCACTGCGCGCGCGACTCCTGCGCGCCTGAGCCGTGGACGCCTGGTTCGCGCGTGCATGACGTGCATGATCCGTGCACGCCCGATCTGCGCGTGCCCGATGCGCACGTGTCTGCTCCGTGCGTGCCTGGTCCGTGCGTGCCTGGTCCGTGTTCATGTCGGCACCACCTCCGGCGCCAACCGTCACGCATCCCCGGCCAAGAAGTTGATCTTGGTGAGCTACTCAGCGGTTGTGGACAATTCCGTCACCCTCACGAGCGACACCCTCCACGGCTCAGCCGCCCGGAAGCTCCAGGTCGCTCTTGTTCAGCTCCTCGATGTTCACGTCCTTGAACGTGAGGACGCGGACCTGCTTCACGAAACGGGCCGGCCGGTACATGTCCCAGACCCAGGCGTCCGCCATGGACACCTCGAAGAAGACCTCACCCTGGACCGAGTGCACCTGCATCTCGTAGTCGTTGGTGAGGTAGAAGCGCCGCTCGGTCTCGATCACGTATTTGAACAGACCGACGACATCGCGGTACTCCCGGTAGAGCTTCAGCTCCATCTCGGTCTCGTACTTCTCGAGGTCCTCGGCGCTCATGGCATGTTCCCCTTCAGCCGTGCGATCCCACCATTGTGCGCCAGTCGCGGACGCCCCTAGACGATTTCCGTGTCAAGGGTGACCGGCCCGGCGGGGGGACCTTCGTCGAGCAGCCTACGGAACAGCTCGGCGAGTCTGGTCGGATACACCGTCTCATGCGCCCGGGTCAGTTCCTGGCACGTCCACCAACGTGCTCCGGCCATACTGCGCCGTTCCAGCTCGGTGAGGGCGGTGGCCGCGGTGGCCGTCTGCGTCGTGCGGGCCAGGTAGTACCACTCGTCCTGGTCCCAGCGGCGGCCGGCGAACGGGAAGGAGCAGGTCCGCCGCCACAGCACCGGACCGAGTTGGACGTCCGTGATGCCGGTCTCCTCGGCGAGTTCCCGCACTGCGGCCTGCTCACGGGTCTCGTCGCCCTCCAGACCGCCGCCGGGCGTGAACCACCAGTCGTCGGCCGGGTCGTCCGGCTCGTGGCCGTGCAGCAGCAGGATGCGGTTCTCGGGGTCGAGCAGGACCACCCGGGCCACCTTCCGCAGGCCGTCCTCCGGCAGCGCCTCAGCGGGCACCGGCGGGCTCCGTGCGGGCACGGGCTCGGGACAGCAGGCCCGCGACCGGGCCGTAGGCGCCGCCCCCGAGGACCAGCACCCCACCTGCCACGATCATGAACTCGATCAGGTGCAGCGGCCCCGGCTGCGAGAGGGCACCCAGGGTCTCGAAGCCGGTCGGGCGCTTGAGCAGGCCCTTCATCGGCCAGATCACGGCGTCCACGCGGGCACTGACGGCACTGCGCGCGACCGTGCCCTGCGCCGCGTCGGTGAGGTGGGCGGTGGAGTCCAGGGAACCCTGGCGCTCGTCACCGAGGAGGAAGAGCCGGCCCTTGGGGACGGTGACCTTCGGGAAGCCCTGGAGTTCGGCCTGGCTGCCGGCCGGCAGATACGGCTCGTCGATCTGCTTGCCGTTGACGGTCAGCTTGCCGTCGGTGCAGCAGGCCACCGTGTCCCCGCCGACGGCGACCACGCGCTTGACGACGTTCGCGTTGGTGACCCAGCTCTTGTCGCGGAAGATGACGACATCGCCCCGGCGCACCTCGCTGCCGTCGATGCGCTGGCCGATGACCCGGTCCCCGACGTCGATCGTCGGCGTCATCGAGGCGGTGGGCACGGTGTACGGCCGGTAGACCACCGCCGCCCAGGCGAATCCGCCCAGGAACAGCACGATGCCCAGCGCCACGGCGATCCCGGACAACCGCTGTCCGAGTCTGCTGCCGGCCTGTGCCGCACTCGTGCTGGTGCCTCCGCCGCTGCGCGGGGCCGTCCGTATCGTGCTGTCGCCCATGAGGCCGCACCCTACCCGGCGGTACCGGGCAGGGGCAGCCCTTCTTCGGCGCCCCTGGTCACAAGCTCCCCAAGGCTTTCACATGGGGTGGTCAGCCCGGTCGCGCCGCGCGCGGCGGTCAGCGCCGGCCGGCGGCCACGCGCTGGTCGACCTTCTGCTCGACGCGGTCGCCCCGGCGCCGACGCCACACCGCGACCGGCAGCACGGCGGCGACGACCACGCCCTCCGGCGCCACCGACAGGGAGGCCGCGGCGGACGACTGGGTGTTGATGCCGCTCTGGTCGAAGGTGTCCGGGATCGGCAGCGTGCCCCAGCGGTTGATCGGCCAGGCCTTGACGATGGCACGGCCGACGACGTCCTTCACCGGGACCATGCCGTGGTGTTTGTCGGACTGGTTGTAGCGCGAGTCGCGGGAGTTCTGGCGGTGGTCGCCCATCACCCAGATGGAGCCCTTGGGCACGTGGACCGTGAACTGGCCGCCCTGGTCGTCGACGCTGCACGGGGTGTTGCCCGGGTACACATAGGGCTCGTTCAGCGCATGGCCGTTGACCATGAGCGGGCCGCTGCCCTTGCAGGACACCGTGTCGCCGCCGACGCCGATGACCCGCTTGATCAGGTCGCGCTCCTCTGCCGACGGCATCAGGCCGATCCAGCTGAGGAAGGTCTGGATCGCGTTCGGCTGGGCGGTGGGTTCGCCCGCCAGCCAGTCGTCCGGGTCGTGGAAGACGACGACCTCGCCGCGCTCCGGCTCGGAGCCGAACCACGGGGTGAGCTTGTCGACCAGGACGCGGTCGCCCTGCTGGAGGGTGTTCTGCATCGAGTCGGACGGGATCGAGAACGCCTGCACCAGGAAGGTCTTGATCAGCAGCGCCAGCACCAGGGCGATGATGACCAGGATCGGCAGCTCCTTCCAGAAGGAACGTGGCTTCTTCGGTGCGGACGCCGCCGACTTGCCCGGGTCGCCGTCCGCGCCCGCGCCGTCACCTCCGGAGTACGGACCCTCTGCCGGGGTGCCGTCTCCACCGGGCCCGGTGCCGTCGCCGGAGGTCGAGGCGCCGTCTGCGGAGGGGACATTCTCCACGGGGCGCCCGCTGTGCTCCTCGCCGTCGTGTCCCGACCGTGCGCCAACCGCCACATCCCCCACGCCAACTCCTTACTCCGTGCCGCCGCCCGCGTCGTCCCCGGCGCAGGCCCACCACTCCCATAACGAGCGGGAGTTCCGCAGGGCTCGGGAGTTGGATGTATCCGTTCGGACCGTCGGAGGCAACCCTATGCGACAGCCGGGGGGCCGCGGTCGACCCCGACCCGGAGTCAGAAACGCTTGCGAAGGTTTTAGGTTCGTCGAGCTTGGTCCAGTGGCCGACGGGCCAGCCGATCATCATGGCGCGGCCCACCACCGAGGTGACGGCGACCGTGCCGCCGTAGTCGGTGTCCATGTGTGCCCGGGAGTCGGCCGAGTTGCCGCGGTGGTCGCCCATCACCCACAGCCGTCCCTCGGGGACGGTGATGTCGAACTCCTGTGTGGAGGGGGCGTTTCCGGGATACAGGTAGTCACCCTCGGTCAGCGGAACGCCGTTGACGGTCACCCGGCCCTGGGCGTCACAGCACTTGACGTGGTCGCCGCCGACGCCGATGACCCGTTTGATGAGGTCCTTCTCGTTGGCGGACGGCAGCAGGCCGATGAACGTGAGCCCTTCCTTGACCTGCTTGACCACGACCGGGTCGTTCGCCTGGGTGGTCTGCTCGCCCGCCAGCCAGCCGCCCGGGTCGTGGAAGACGACGACGTCGCCGCGGTGCGGTTTCCACCCGAACCAGGGGGTGAACTTGTCCACCAGGACCCGGTCGCCGATCCGGATCGTCTGCTCCATGGAACCCGACGGGATCACGAAGGCCTGGACGAGGAACGTCTTCAGCACGAGCGCTATCAGGACGGCCACGCCGACCAGCAGCGGTATCTCCCGCACCGCGCCGCGCCGGCGCTTGCGCTTGACCTTGCGCTGCAGCTTGCGCCGCTCCGCGCGGGAGCGGCCGCCGGACGGACCGGAGGTGCGCCGGGCCCCGGTGGGCAGCAGGCTGGCGGCGGCGTCCACCGGCACGCCGCGCGGTCTGCCGCGGTTACCCATGGGACGCTCCGGCCGACGGCACGCGCGCGTAGGCGGCGGGACGGGTGAGACGGGTCCAGTGGGCGTACGGCCAGACGATCCAGTCGGCCCGGCCGATGACGTCGCCGACGGGGATCATGCCGCCGCCGGGCGAGCCGAGGTGGTCGCGGGAGTCGCTGGAGTTGCTGCGGTGGTCGCCGAGGACGAAGAGCGTGCCGTCGGGGACGTCGACGTTGAAGGGCACGGTGGAGGCGGTGTCCCCGGGATACAGGAACGAGGTCTCGTCCACCGGCCGGCCGTTCACTTCGATCCTCCCCTTCTGGTCGCAGCAGACCACATGGTCTCCTCCCACACCGACGACGCGTTTGATGTAGTCCGCGTCCCCGAAGTAACCGGAGCCGTCGAACACCACGACATCTCCCCGGCGCGGCCCGGCACCGAAACGGTACGCCAACTTATTTACGAGAACCCGGTCCCCGATCCTCAATCCCTGTTCCATGGATCCGCTGGGAATCTGGAATGGTTGCACCACGAAAGTGTTGAGGACGAGCAAAAACGCGAGGCAGGCGAAAAGGGTGAGGGTGATCCAGCCGCCGGGCAGCCAGTCGGTGACCCGCTGGACGGCCCGCGCCACCAACGCGAAACGCGACCGGTCCTCCGCGGCCTCTGGTTCGGGGCGGGAGGAGCGGTCGCGCTCCGTCTGCTGTGCTTCGGTGTCCATCGGGGCCAGATGGTATCCGGCCTCGATGAGACTCCTTCTTACCGGCTCGTCCGCCTGGGGCTCGCGAGGACCGGCACGCGAGATCAGCTGTCCCGCTTCTCCTTGATCTTCGCGGCCTTGCCGCGCAGGTCGCGCAGGTAGTACAGCTTGGCGCGACGCACGTCACCGCGGGTGACGAGTTCGATCTTCTCGACGATCGGGGTGTGCACCGGGAAGGTGCGCTCGACGCCGACGGAGAAGGAGACCTTGCGGACCGTGAAGGTCTCGCGGACACCGCTGCCCTGGCGGCGGATCACAACGCCCTTGAACTGCTGCACACGGGAGCGGTTGCCCTCGATGACGCGGACGTGGACGTTGACGGTGTCACCCGGGCGGAAGGCCGGGACGTCGCTGCGCAGCGACGCGGCGTCGACGGTGTCGAGCAGGTGAGACATTTCGTCTGCTTTCCTCGCTGATGCCACAGGTCATCAACGGAAACTAGGTGTTCCATGGGGTCTGCCGCGCGGGTCGGGGCGGGCGTCGTGTCCCCCTGTGGCAGGGGCGCACGCCGGACGGACGCACAACAGCGGCCTATTCTTCCACGCCCTCTGGCCTGCGCCAAAATCGGCCGTGCGGGGCGCCCTCCGGGTCCGGGGCCCAGCCCAGGATGGAGAGCATCTCGCGGTCCTTCTTGTCGAACTCCCCGGGGGCACAGCGCTCGATCAGGTCCGGCCGGTTGACGGTGGTCCGCTTCAGGGCCTCGTCGCGGCGCCAGCGGGCGATCTTGCCGTGGTGGCCGCTGAGCAGCACGTCGGGGATGTCCCGGCCGCGCCAGACGGGCGGCTTGGTGTAGACGGGGCCCTCCAGGAGGTTCGCCATCGCGCCGGGCGCGAAGGAGTCGTCCCGGTGCGACTCGGCGTTGCCGAGGACGCCGGGCAGCAGCCGCGCCACGGCCTCCGTGATGACGAGCACGGCCGCCTCGCCGCCGGCCAGCACGTAGTCGCCGATGGACACCTCGTAGACCGGCATCCGGGTGGCGTACTCGTCCATGACCCGCCGGTCGATGCCCTCGTAGCGGGCCGGGGTGAAGATCAGCCAGGGTCGCTCGGAGAGTTCGACGGCGAGTTCCTGGGTGAAGGGACGGCCGCTCGGGGTCGGCACGATGAGCGCGGGGGCGTGCGCGCCGGTCTCGTAGCCGTCGGCGAGGACGGTGTCCAGGGCGTCGCCCCAGGGCTCGGTCTTCATGACCATGCCGGGCCCGCCGCCGTAGGGGGTGTCGTCGACCGTGTTGTGCCGGTCGTAGGTCCACCTGCGCAGATCGTGCACCTGGACATCGAGCCGGCCACGCGCGCGTGCCTTGCCGACCAGCGAGACGTTCAGGGGTTCGAGGTACTCGGGGAAGATCGTGACTACGTCGAGGCGCATCTCTTACGACTCTTCCCTCGGCGAGGGGTCCTCGCCCGCCGACGGCTCGTCGCGCGCGGACGCGATCTCGGCCCGGTCGTCGATCAGGCCGGGCGGCGGGGCGATGACCGCCCGCTGCTCGGCCAGGTCGATCCCGGTGACGATCTCCTCCACGAACGGGATCATCACCTCGCTGCCGTCGGGCCGCTCCACGATGAACAGGTCCTGGGAGGGCAGGTGCGAGATCTCGGTGATCCGGCCGACCTCGGTGCCGTCCTCGGTGACCACGTCCAGGTCGATGAGCTGGTGGTCGTAGTACTCGTCCTCGCCCTCGGGCAGCTCCTCCGGGTCGATCTCGGCGATCAGGAGGGTGTTGCGCAGGGCCTCGGCGCCGGTGCGGTCCTTGACGCCCTCGAAGCGCAGGAGCAGACGGCCGCTGTGCACCCGGCCGGTCTCGATGGTGAGCGGTCCCGCCGACGCGGGATCGGTGGCGAGTACGGCGCCGGGCGCGAGCCTGAGCTCCGGCTCGTCGGTACGTACCTCGACGGTGACCTCGCCCTTGATGCCGTGGGCGCGGCCGATCCGTGCGACTACCAGCTGCACTGTGCCTGTTCTCCTGTCATCTCCTGCTCGACCTGCTCGAATCTGCTCATACGACTGCGGGCCGGGGACGGCCAGTGGCCCTCCCCGGCCCGAGCCGGTGCTGCTGCGAAAGCGTCAGCGGACGTGGTCGACGTCGACGAGGTCGACGCGGACTCCGCGACCGCCGATGGCGCCCACGACGGTGCGCAGGGCGCGTGCGGTGCGGCCGTTACGGCCGATCACCTTGCCGAGGTCGTCGGGGTGCACCCGGACCTCCAGCACGCGCCCGCGGCGCAGGTTGCGCGAGGCGACCTGCACATCGTCAGGGTTGTCGACGATGCCCTTCACGAGGTGCTCAAGCGCCTCTTCGAGCATGCTGCTCAGGCCTCGGTCGACTCGGACTCAGCCGCGGCCTCGTCCTTCTTCTCAGCCTTCTTCTTCTGGGTGATCGCCTCACCCTTGCCCTCGTCGTCACCGCCGAGCGCCTCGAACGACGGACGCGTGGCCTTCGGCGCGGCCACGAGCAGCGGCGCCGGGGCGGGCTCGCCCTTGAACTTCTGCCAGTCGCCGGTCTTCTTCAGGATGGCGAGCACGGGCTCGGTCGGCTGGGCGCCGACGCCGAGCCAGTACGCGACGCGGTCGGCGTCCACCTCGATGACCGACGGGTTGTAGGTCGGGTGGTACTTGCCGATCTCCTCGATCGCACGGCCGTCACGGCGGGTGCGGGAGTCGGCGACGACGATGCGGTAGTGAGGCGAACGGATCTTGCCCAGACGCTTCAGCTTGATCTTGACTGCCACGGGAGTGGGTTCTCCTGGATTTGACGTGGTTGGGCACGGCGAGATTGCCGCGTGGGGTTGCGGTACCCGAGTGCCCGATGGACGCGTCAGCCGGAGGAGAGAGGGGTCCTGTGCGACTGTCGAGTACAGCTAGCCATTGTGCCACACCCGGCGGGTCGCTTCGGCCGCCGGGTGATGGGGCGCCTTCGGGCATGCCACAGGCGCACCCGGCGTGGAGGTGAGGTACGACGGGTGCGCCGACCGGTGCTGTGAAGTTGCCGTCCGCGAGCGGAAGGGTGACGTCGGGCATGACTGCGGCTGCCACGAGCAGCCGCGGCCTATGCCGCGCCCACGACCTCCGGGATGCGGAACGGTTTCCCGCAGCCGCCGCAGACGATGGGGGCCTGGGCCAGGACCGACGGAACCACCCGGACATTGCGGCCGCAGTCGCACACCGCCTTGACCCGGACGCCGCCGCCCGAAGAGCCGTGACGGGCTGCCGGGCCGCGGAAGGTGCGGGTGGTGTCGGCGGACGTGGCCACCGTGTGCGCCTTGAGAGCGCGCTGCAGTCTCTCGATGGTCGGACGGTAGCGTCGCTTCGCCTCGGGGTTGAGCGTGACCAGCGAGAAGCCGCTGCTGGGATGCGGCTCGTCGGGGTGGTCCAGGCCCAGCTCCTCGGCGATCGCGAGGAATCGGCGGTTGTGGTAGCGGCCGGCCCGGGAGGTGTCGCGGACTCCGCGGGAGGCGGCGATGCCGTGGACTGCCTCATGGAGCAGCCGTTCGAAGGAGAGCTCGTGACCGCACGCGGACGACGACTCCCCGATCAGGGACTCTGGCGCGGCAAGGTCCGGCAGCTCGGGGTGGTACCGCTGAATGTCGGCCCACGCCTGCGCCAGCTCTGCGGCGAGAACAGGTGGTGTCTGTGTCGTGCTCACGTAATGAGAACGAGCGGGGGTGCCCCTGTGTTCCTATTCCGGGGCATCCCAAATAATTTGCACGTACCCGTCAGTTGCCGCTGATGCGTGGAGACGAACACGGGTGCGCTGAACTGCGGAGAAGCCTCACAGCTCGTACCAAGCCGGTGCGTAGTCTGACGTACGCCCCGGCACGTACCCCTGGTCCGGACGCCTGGGCGACGGAGATCGGCTGATACGCAAGAGGTGTTTCGGTCGCTCTCGTGGCGCAAGCCTCACCCTGTTCAGCGTGCGCGGCGGCCCCGGCGTCACCCACGGCCCGCCGCCCGGCCATGGCCAGAACCGCTGGGTCGTGGGTCCGATGGTAGAGCCCCACGTTGCCGGGATGTGAAATCTCGCCACAGTCACAGCCCACGTGCAAGCCGGGACCCACGACCTCTGGACGCCATCGCGAGCCCGGAGTTATGTGGCATAGGTGGGAAGTGCGAGCGCACGACACGGGGGCCACGGAATCGGTCAGTGCGTAACTCTCTCGGCGGATTGGGGCGCTTACCTATGACACCTACGCTCGTGCGGCACCACCTGTCCCACGCGGACTCACCACCCCGTGGGAACCTGGGCGCACGCGCGCGTGACTGGTCCGAGATCCAGGAGCGGATGCTGGTGCCGCTCTACGAGACCGTCCACGAGCGACTCGAAGTGGGCCCTGCCACCCGGCTGCTCGGCCTGCGCTGCGGTTCCGGCCTCGCCCTGCTGATGGCGGCGGCCAGAGGAGCCGCGGTCACCGGAGTCGACTCCTGCCCCGAACGGCTCGCGCTCGCCCGTGAGCGCCTGCTGCCCGAGCCCGCGCCGAACGCACGCGCGCGCGGCCGAGCCGCCCGGATCGTCGTGGGCACTCCCCGGGACGCGGCGGTCGGGCAGGCCCCGGGGTACAACCTGATCACCGCCTTCGAGCCGATCGGCTGCCTGGCCGGCGACGCCGCGGACCTCGGTGACCTGCTCGCCGAGGCGACGCCGTTGGCGGCGCACGGGGCGGCGGTGGTGCTGGCCGGCTGGGGTCCGCCGGAGCGCTGCGCGACCTCGTCCGTGCTGCGGGTGGCCGCGAAGTTGGCCGATCCTTTGCGGAGCGCAGGGAGCTGGCGGCCTGCCTGCCGCGACGATCTGGAGGAGGTGGCCGAGCGGGCTGGTCTGCGGATCGACGGTTCGGGGCGGGTCTCCTGCCCGTTCGGGTACGCCGACACGGACAGCGCCGTGCGGGGGCTGATGTCGACCGGGCTGTTCGACGCGGGGATCTCGGCGGCCGACGAGGAGCAGGTCGGGAAGGAACTGGTCGAGGCGCTCCAGCCGTACGTGCGGGCCGACGGCACGGTGTGGATGCCGAATGTGTTCCGGTACTTGATCGCGCGGGTGCGCTGACGCTGGGTCGCGGCCGCCGTCTTCGGTGCGGCGCCGTGGGGGCTGGTCGCGCCCACGCGGCGGAGCCGCACATCGATGACAGCCCCGCGCCCCTTTCGGGGCGCTCAAACCAGGGCGCTCGAAGGTCAGGCCTCGTCCAGGTCCTTGGTCAGGCGGGTGATGCCCGCGATGCGGTACGCGTCCGCCTCCTCCAGGGTCTCGTTCTCCAGGAGGGCCTGTGCGAGGGCGTCCAGCTGGCCGCGGTGGTCGCGGAGTTTGCGGCAGGCCTCCTCGTAGCACTCGTCGACGATCCGGCGCATCTCGGTGTCGATCACGTCGAGGGTCTGGGGTGCGGCGGCGAGGCCGTAGGCCTGCTGCGCGTCGCTCGGGAGGGCGGAGAGGCGGCCGACCTCCTCGCTCATGCCCCAGCGGGAGACCATGCCGCGCGCGATGCCGGTGACCTGTTCCAGGTCGCTCTCCGAGCCGGTGGTGATCACGCCGTAGACGACCTGCTCGGCGGCCATGCCGCCGAGGGCGCCGATGATCCGGCCGCGCAGGTACTCCTCGGTGTACGCGTACTTGTCGGCGTCCGGCGTGGAGAGCGTGACGCCGAGGGCGCGGCCGCGCGGCACGATGGTGATCTTGCGGACCGGGTCGGCACCGGGCTGCAGCATGCCCAGCAGGGCGTGCCCGCTCTCGTGGTAGGCGGTGCGCCTGCGCTCCTCCTCCGGCATGACCAGGGGGCGCTCGGCGCCCAGCTGGACCTTCTCCAGGGCCTCCGAGAGGTCGGACTGGGTGACCTTGTCCTGTTTGCGCTTGACGGCGAGCAGGGCGGCCTCGTTGGCGAGGTTGGCCAGTTCGGCGCCGGTCATGCCCGGGGTCGTGCGGGCCACCTGGGCGAGGTCGACGTCCGGGGCGAGCGGGATCTGGCGGGTGTGGATCTGCAGGATGGCCTCACGGCCGGTGCGGTCCGGCGGCGAGACCTGGACGACGCGGTCGAAGCGGCCGGGGCGGGTCAGGGCCGGGTCGAGGATGTCGGCACGGTTGGTGGCCGCGATGACGATGACGCCCTCCGAACCGGAGAAGCCGTCCATCTCGGTGAGGATCTGGTTGAGGGTCTGCTCGCGCTCGTCGTGGCCGCCCATGGACGCGCCGCCGCCGCGGGCCCGGCCGATGGTGTCGATCTCGTCGATGAAGATGATGGAGGGGGCGACCTTGCGGGCCTCGGCGAACAGTTCGCGCACGCGGGAGGCGCCGACACCGACGATCATCTCGATGAACTCGGAGGCCGAGGCCGAGAAGAACGGCACCCCCGCCTCGCCGGCGACGGCCCGCGCGAGCAGCGTCTTGCCGGTGCCGGGCGGGCCGGCCAGCAGCACGCCGCGGGGCATCTTGGCGCCCATCTTCCGGTAGGCGTCGGGGTTCTTCAGGAAGTCGACGACGTCGTTGAGTTCACCCTCGACCTCGTCGATGCCTGCCACGTCCTCGAAGGTGGTCCGCTGCTGTCCGGGCTCCAGTTCGACCGGCTTGGGCGGCGCCTTGCGGCCCAGCATGCCGCCCGCGCCGCCGAGCCCCGCGCTCATCCGGCGGGCGATGAAGACCCACACCGCGACCAGGATGATGATCGGCGCCAGGGAGATCAGCAGATTGGCGAGAAAGCTGCGGTGCTGGACGACCGGTTCCGCGGTGACCGTCACGTCGTGCTTGGTCAGGCTGGTCCAGAGGTCGTCCCCGGCGAACGACGGGCGCTCGGTGTTGAACTTGGTGTAGTTCCCGCCGCCCTCGGGGTTCTTCTGCTCTTTCCTCAGCTGCCCCTGGATCGAGTCGCCCTTGGCGTAGATCTTCTCGACGTTGCCCGCGTCCACCTGCCTGCTGAACTCGGTGTACGAGATCGTCGGCTCGTTCGCCTGGTCGAAGTACGACAGCACCAGGTTGGCCAGCAGGTACACGACCAGCGCGGTGACGATCAGCCGCCACCAGCCGCCGTGCATCTTCCGCCCGCCGTTCGGCGGCTTGGGCGGCTCCTCGGGAGCGCCCTCGGTACGCCACGGCTGGTCGGGGGACTTGCGCGGCGGCGCGGGGTTGGTCATATGCGGACGTTACGACAAGGACCAACCCCTGGCACTCGCTATGGGTGAACTCAGCCCATGAACTTCTTGAACTCGTCCGGCAGCTCGAAGTTCTCGGCACCCTGCTGCGGCAGCCCGAAGGCGTTCCCGCCCTGGGCGGCGGCCTCGCGGCGCTGGGCCTCCTCCAGCTCCTGCTGCTTGCGCTTCATCGGGTTGCCGGAGCGCTGCTTGCCCTTGGCCTGCTTCGGCTGCTTCTTCTGCCGGCCGGGGCCGCCGCCCATGCCCGGGATCCCCGGCATGCCCGGCAGGCCCCCGCCCTGTGCCATGCGGGACATCATCTTGCGGGCCTCGAAGAACCGCTCGACGAGTCCCTTCACGGCGCTGACCTCGACACCGGAGCCCTTGGCGATACGCGCGCGGCGCGAGCCGTTGATGATCGTCGGGTCCTGGCGCTCGCCCGGGGTCATCGACTTGATGATCGCGCCGATGCGGTCGACCTCGCGCTCGTCGAGGTTGTTGATCTGGTCCTTGATCTGGCCCATGCCCGGCAGCATCCCGAGGAGCTTCGAGATGGAACCCATCTTCCTGACCTGTTCCATCTGGGCCAGGAAGTCGTCCAGGGTGAAGTCCTGGCCCTTCTTCGACGCCAGCTTGGAGGCCATCTTCTGGGCCTCTTCCTGGCTGAACGTCTTCTCCGCCTGCTCGATCAGGGTGAGCAGGTCACCCATGTCGAGGATGCGGGAGGCCATCCGGTCCGGGTGGAAGGCGTCGAAGTCCTCCAGCTTCTCGCCGTTCGACGCGAACATGATCGGCTTGCCGGTGACCTGGCGGATGGAGAGCGCGGCACCACCGCGGGCGTCGCCGTCGAGCTTGGACAGGACGACTCCGTCGAAGCCGACGCCGTCGCGGAAGGCCTCGGCGGTGGTGACGGCGTCCTGGCCGATCATGGCGTCGACGACGAAGAGGATCTCGTCGGGCGAGACGGCGTCCCGGATGTCGGCCGCCTGCTGCATCAGCTCCTGGTCGATGCCGAGCCGGCCGGCGGTGTCCACGATCACGATGTCGTGGACCTTGGACTTCGCGAAGTCGATGGAGTCCTTGGCGACCTTCACGGGGTCGCCGACGCCGTTGCCCGGCTCGGGGGCGTAGACGGCGACCCCGGCCCGGTCGGCCACCACGCTCAGCTGGTTGACGGCGTTGGGGCGCTGGAGGTCGGCGGCGACGAGCAGCGGGGAGTGGCCCTGCTCCTTGAGCCAGCGGCCGAGCTTGCCCGCGAGGGTGGTCTTGCCGGCGCCCTGGAGACCGGCCAGCATGATCACGGTGGGCGGCTGCTTGGCGAAGCGCAGCCGACGGGTCTCGCCGCCGAGGATCGTGACCAGCTCGTCGTTGACGATCTTCAGAACCTGCTGGGCCGGGTTCAGCGCCTTGGAGACCTCGGCTCCGAGCGCCCGCTCCTTGACGTTCTTGATGAACGTGCGGACGACCGGGAGGGCCACGTCGGCTTCGAGGAGCGCGATGCGGATTTCCCTGGCCGTGGCGTCGATGTCCGCCTCGCTGAGCCGGCCCTTGCCCCGGAGGGACTTGAACGTGGCTGAGAGGCGATCAGAAAGGGTATCGAACACGGCTGCGTCGGTCCTCGGCTTAGGCGACAGTCTGGGCTGCCCTCCAGGGTATCCGGCCGCGCAAGCGAATCATCCCCACCCGCTGATCCGCGGGCGGGGACGGGACCTGACCGTCCCCGCCGCGGCGAGGGGCACACACCCGGTGGAACGCGTGACACGCGCCCGGGGTCACGCCCGCAGCGTCTCCTCCAGTTTCCTGGCCACGGAAGCCGCCTCCTCCGCGGGCAGGGGCGCGTGGTCGGTGCCGGTCACGTAGAAGGCGTCGACGGCGTTGGAGCCGAGCGTGCTGACGTGCGCGCTGCGCACCCGTACCTCGGCGTCCTCCAGCGCGCTGCCGATGCGGAACAGCAGGCCCGGCGCGTCCTGGGCGCGGACCTCGAAGACCGTCGCGTGCCGGGAGGCCGCGGAAGCCACCGTGACGCGCGGCGGCGGGGCCACCCGGCCCCGGCGCCGCGGGTAGGCGGCGTCCCGCTCGGCGAGGCGGCCGGCGATGTCCAGGGAGCCGTCCAGGGCACGGACCAGGTCGGCGCGGAGCCGGGCCGCCTGCGGCAGCGAGCCGTACTCGGCCGCGACCCGCCAGTCGAGGAGCAGGACGGTGCCGTCGTCGACGTCGGCGGGGAGCTGCAGGGCGCGCAGTTCGGCCGTGCGGACCGTGAGGCGGTGCACGGCCAGCACCCCGGCGACGGCGGGCAGGACGCCCGGCTGGTCGGGTACGGCGATGATCAGCTCGACGCCGAGCGGTTCGGGGTCGCCCGCGGGCTCCTCGCCGGCGGCCGGCGGCTCGGTCTGGGCGCGCAGGGCCAGCACCGGGGCACCGGTGCGGTGGGCCTCGATGGCCAGCCGCTCCTGCTCGGCCGTGGGGGCGCCCGGCTCGGGCTCCTCGTCGGCGGTCTCCCCGGCGAGGACCGCCGAGACCCGCTTCACCAGGTCGGCGACGAGCGAGCCGCGCCAGGCCGACCAGGCGGCCGGGCCGGTGGCCAGCGCGTCGGCCTCGGTGAGGGCGTGCAGCAGCTCCAGGGTGCTCTGCGTGCCGACCGCGTCGGCGACCAGGCGGACGGTGGCCGGGTCGTCCAGGTCGCGCCGGGTGGCGGTCTCGATGAGCAGCAGGTGGTGGCGTACCAGGGTCGCCAGGACCGCCACGTCGGCGTGGTCGAAGCCGATCCTGGCGGCCACGTCCTTGACGATGATCTCGCCGGCCACCGAGTGGTCGCCGGGCCAGCCCTTGCCGATGTCGTGCAGCAGGGCGGCCACCAGCAGCAGGTCGGGGCGGTGGACGCGGCGAGTGAACTCGGAGGCGCGGACGGCGGTCTCGATGAGGTGCCGGTCGACGGTCCAGATGTGCACGGCGTTGCGCTGCGGGCGGCAGCGCACCCGCTCCCAGTCGGGCAGCAGGCGGGTGATCAGGCCCTCCGCCTCCAGCGCCTCCCAGACCTCCACGGTGGGGCGGCCGGAGCCGAGCAGGGTGACCAGCTGCTCGCGGGCCTCGGCGGGCCAGGGCGTGGGCAGCGGGCGGGCGGTGGCGGCCATCCGCCGTACGGCGTGCAGGGAGAGCGGGAGGCCGGCCTGGGCGGCGGCGGCCGCGGCGCGCAGCGGGAGCACGGGGTCGCGTTCGGGGCGGGCGGCGCGGGCGAGCACCACCTCGCCGTCCTGTTCCACGACGCCCTCGGCGAGCGGGGAACGCTCGGCGACCGGCTTCCCACCGCCCAGCATGGCGCGCAGCCGTGGGCGGACGGCGCGCGAGCGCAGCACGCGCCCCACCTCGCGCCAGGTGACGTCGCTGGCGTAGGAGATGACGCGGGCGGACTCGTAGACCTGGCGCAGCAGGGTGTCGGCGTCGAGGAGGTCCAGTTCGGCGGCGACCTGGTCCTGCTCCTGGAGCGCCAGGCGGTCGGTGGCACGCCCTGTGGTCAGGTGCAGGGCGTCCCGGACGTCGAGGAGGCGCCGGCGGGCGTCGGCGAGCCCCTCGCGAGGGGCGTCGGCCAGCCAGGAGGCGGCGACGGCGCGCAGGGCGGTGGCGTCGCGGAGGCCGCCGCGGGCCTCCTTGAGGTCGGGTTCCAGGAGGTACTGGAGCTCGCCCTGGCGTTCGGCGCGCTCGGCACAGAGTTCCTGGAGTTCGGGGAGGCGTTTGGGCGCCTGGTTGCGCCAGTCGGCGAGGATCGCGGTGCGCAGTCCGGAGGTGAGGCCGAGGTCGCCGGCGAGGTGGCGGGCGTCGAGGAGGCCGAGCTGGACCTTGAGGTCCTCGCCGGCGGTCTTCCGGGCCTCGGCCGGGGTGCGCACGGAGTGGTCGAGGGCCAGGCCCAGGTCCCAGACGGGGTACCAGAGCCGGTCGGCGACCGCGGCCACCGCGCCGGCGTCGCCGCCGTCGTGCAGCAGCAGGAGGTCCAGGTCGCTGCGTGGGGAGAGCTCGCCGCGGCCGTAGCCGCCGACGGCGACGAGCGAGACGCCGCCCCTGATGCCCTCGGTGGCCGCCGCGAACAGCCCGGTCAGCCATTCGTCGGTCAGCTGGGAGAGGGCGGCACGGCGCGGCGGCCCGGACCGCGCCTCCTCGGTGAGGAGGCGCAGCCGGGCCGCCGCGTAGCCGCTGGGTCCCGTGTTCTCCGCGTCGTTCCGAACTTCCGTACCCGTCACCCAGCGACTCCTGCCTGTATTCAGGTGGTTCTGTTCTACAGCGCGTCCGGGCCGCGTTCGCCGGTGCGGACCCGTACGGCGGTCTCGACCGGGACCGACCAGACCTTGCCGTCACCGATCTTGCCGGTGCGGGCGGCCTTGACGACGACGTCGATCAGCTGTTCGGCGTCCTCGTCCTCGGCCAGCACCTCGATACGGATCTTGGGCACCAGGTCGACCGTGTACTCGGCACCACGGTAGACCTCGGTGTGGCCGCGCTGCCGACCGTAGCCGCTGGCCTCGGTGACCGTGAGGCCGTGGACGCCGAAGGCCTGCAGGGCCTCCTTGATCTCGTCGAGCCGGTGAGGCTTCACGACGGCGGTGATGAGCTTCATGCGTCCACCTTCTTGCTGGATCCGGCGAGGGCCGCGGCGGAGACGGAGCCGACGACACCGCCGCCCGCACCGCTGAAGTCGTATGCAGTCTCGGCGTGCTCGGCCTGGTCGATGCCGGAGACCTCCTCGTCCTCGGTGACCCGCATGCCGAGGGTCTTGTCGAGGAGGAAGGCGAGGACCGCGGAGGCGACCAGGGAGTAGGCGAGGACCGCGCCGACACCGGCGAACTGCTTCCACAGCTGGGTGAAGGAGTGGTCGCCGTAGAAGACGCCGGTCGCGGTGGACTGGCCCTTGCCGGTGGCGAAGAAGCCGATGAGCAGGGAGCCGATGATGCCGCCGACCATGTGAACGCCGACCACGTCGAGGGAGTCGTCGTAGCCGAACTTGAACTTCAGGCCGACGGCCGCGGCACAGGCGACACCGGCGATGGCGCCGACGGCGATCGCGCCGAGCGGGGAGACCGCACCACCGGACGGGGTGATCGCGACCAGACCGGCGACCGCGCCGGAGGCGGCACCCAGCGTGGTGAACGCGCCGTGCCGGATCTTCTCGTAGGCGAGCCAGGCGAGCATGGCGGCGGCGGTCGCGACCTGCGTGTTGACGAACATCAGCGCGCCGACGCCGTCGTCGTTGCCGAGCCACGAGCCGGCGTTGAAGCCGAACCAGCCGAACCACAGCAGACCGGCGCCGAGCATGACCAGCGGGAGGCTGTGCGGGCGCATCGGGTCCTTCTTGAAGCCGACGCGCTTGCCGATGACCAGGATGACGCCGAGGGCGCCGGCACCGGCGTTGATGTGGACCGCGGTACCACCGGCGAAGTCGATCACGCCGAGCTTGTAGGCCCAGCCGTCGGCACCCCAGACCCAGTGGGCGACCGGCACGTAGACGATCGTGAGCCACAGGGCGACGAAGAGCGCCCAGGCCGAGAACTTCACGCGGTCCGCGATGGCACCGCTTATCAGGGCCGGGGTGATGACGGCGAACATCATCTGGAAGACCATGAACACGAAGACCGGGATCGTGTACCCGGGCCAGAGCTCCGTCAGTCCGACGTTGCTCATGCCCAGCCAGTGGGAGTCGTAGCCGATGAAGCCGTTGCTGGTGCCGAAGGCCAGGGAGAAGCCGTAGAGCACCCACAGGATGGTGACGATCCCGATGCTGACGAAGCTCATCATCAGCATGTTCAGGGTGCTCTTGACGCGGACCATGCCTCCGTAGAAGAAGGCGAGGCCCGGCGTCATGAGCAGCACCAGGGCGGAACAGATGAGCATGAAGCCTGTGTTCGCGGAGGACAGCTTGGGTGCCTCCGCGGCAAGCGTGATGGCGGCTGATGCCATCGGCGTCTCCTCGTCGATTGGTACGGCCCCGGGTGCGGGCGTTGCCTGAGTGCGGTCCGGTCAAGCGGGGGGTGGGCCGGTTATGCGCCATGAGATTGACGCAGCGCGGTTTCGGACACCGCCCCTCGTTGTTTCGCCGCAGTGACGAAGGAGTCTCGGGTGTTACGCCTCGATGAACTGGCTGATGTACGCCGACTGGATCGTTATCGTGGCGCAACCTTCACTTCGAGGAAGGAAACCGGCCGCGGCGGCCTTCCGATGACCTGGCGTGGGGGAGCCGAGTCGGGCAGTCGGGAGGGCCGGCCGCGGCCGGGGTCTTGGGATTGCCGGTTGTCAGACCGCCTCGGCGGTCTCCGGGAGGTCGACGGCGAGCTGTTCGGTGAGGTCGACGACGGCCGCGAGGTCGCCGTGATCGCGGACAGCCGAGTCGACGGTCTTTCGAATACGAGTGTTGACCCGCTCGGAGCGCACCTTCTTCGCGACACCCATGGCCTGGGTGGCCAGTACCGTGCTCTGCTCGGGCTCGCCCCGCAGCAGGTGCACGGTGGCCATGCCGATGAGGTTGAGTGCGTACGACCGCTGGTGCTCGGTGTCCTTGGCGAACAGCTCCACGGCCTTCTGCATCAGCGGCTCCGCCAGGGAGGCGTAGGTGGGGCTGCGGCCGGCGACATAGGCGAGGTCGCGGAAGGAGTGGCTGTTCTCGCCGTAGAGCTCGGCCTCGGAGAAGAACCGGATCCAGTCGGGGTCCGGGTCGTCCCATTCGTCGGCCTCGGCGAAGGTGTCCTCGGCCATCCGGACCGCCCGCTTGCACTTGCCGGGCTGCCCCATGTTGGCGTAGGCGCGGGCCTCCATCGCATACAGCATCGACTGGGTGCGGGGACTGGCGCAGTCCCGGCTGCCGTACTGGGCGAGGTGGATCAGCTCCAGCGCGTCGTCGGGCCGGCCGAGGTGGATCATCTGGCGGCTCATGCTGGAGAGGATGTACGAGCCCAGCGGCTTGTCACCGGCTTCCTTCGCCGCGTGCAGGGCGAGCACGAAGTACTTCTGGGCGGTCGGCTGGAGGCCCACGTCGTACGACATCCAGCCGGCCAGTTCGGCCAGCTCGGCGGCGACCTTGAAGAGCTTGCGGGCGGTGGTCTCGGGCTGGGGCTCCTGGAGGAGGTCGGTGACCTCGTGCAGCTGGCCGACGACCGCCTTGCGCCGCAGGCCGCCGCCGCACTGGGCGTCCCACTGGCGGAACATCACCGTGGTGGACTCCAGCAGCTCCAGCTCGGGCCGGGACAGACGCCCGGGGCGGCGGGACTCGGCACCGGACTCGGGAGGTGGCTGCGGGCCGCCGGGCGAGGGGACCAGCCAGCGCTGCATGGGCTCGATGAGGGACGGGCCCGCCGACAGCACCAGCGACGTTCCGAGGAAGCCGCGCCGCGCCAGCATCAGGTCGCTGCGCGAGAACTCGCTGAGCAGGGCGACTGTCTGCGGGCCCGTCCAGGGCAGGTCGACGCCGGTCGCGGAGGGTGACTGGCGGGCGGCCCGCAGCCCCAGGTCCTCGACCGAGACGACACAGCCGAACCGCTCGGAGAACAGCTCGGAGAGGATCCGGGGGATCGGCTCGCGCGGGTTCTCCCCGTCCAGCCAGCGGCGCACTCTGGACGTGTCCGTGGAGATGTGGTTGGCGCCCAACTGGCGTGCCCTGCGGTTCACTTGCCGAGCCAGCTCGCCCTTCGACCAGCCGCTGCGCACGAACCACGAGTTGAGCAGCTCATTGGGGCGCTTGTCCGTGCTGGTCGCGGTCGTCCCGCCACCGCTGTTGCCGCCCACTGGAACGCCCCCATCCCTGAGACCACTTGAAGCCGGATACGCCAAGCCCTATCAGAATGCCGGTAAATACGGCTGCCCGTCCGGTAGTTCTCACCCTTCGAACGGGCTGCCCAGTTGCCTCCGGCATACCCACGAGTGCATGTGCCCTCAGGCCTCGTGCACTCAAAGTAATCCTACGATCACTGCTCCAGCCATGGCGAACCCGCAAACGCCACCATTCGCCACCCCTTCGAATGAAGTCGCGACGCCCGTGGCGCGATTCACTTGACATAGGACGGCCAGGAGTAGGCGGAGAGGTGCACTCGGGGGGCGCACACCCTCAGGCGCACCACCCGAGGGGCTTCAGGGCGCTGCCATGACCTTGCGGGCACGGGGGGTAGGCGAGCCGTAGCGTCACGTTCCGTTTCCGTCTCGCTCCGTGGCGTAACCACCGGCGCGCCGGACCCGTTGGAGGGGGCATGGGCTTCACGATCGGCGGCATTCGCGAGATCCGCTCCGGCACACGCCGACGCGGTCGCTCCTCGGACTGCACGGCCGTCGCCGAGTTCACCGGACTGTGGGGCTGGGACGTGGTCCCGGGCGCCCGCACCGCGGCCGGAGCATGCTCCTGCGGGCACGCCGACTGCCCCGCGCCCGGGGCGCATCCGCTGGACTTCGCGCCCCCGGTGCCCGCGGGGGCCACGCTCGACGAGGTCACCAAGGCCTGGGGGGAATTCCCGGGTGCCGCGGTGATGCTGCCGGTCGGCCGCGCGTTCGACGTGATCGAGGTCGCCGAGCCCGCCGGGCGCCGCGCCCTGGTCCGCCTGGAGCGCATGGGCCTGCCGCTCGGCCCGGTCACCGCCACCCCGGACGGCCGCGCCCACTTCTTCGTGGCCCCCGGCGCCACCGCGGAACTCCCCGAACTGCTCTACCGCCTCGGCTGGGACGACCCGACCTCCCTGGACCTGCACGGCCTCGGCAGGGGCAGCCACATCACCGCCCCGCCGTCCGACCGGGGCGGCCTGGGCCCGGTCCGCTGGCTGCGCCCGCCGGCCCTGGACTCGGCGACGAGGCCACCGGCGGCGCGGCTGCTGCTGGGGACGCTGGCGTACGTGGCGCACCGGTCCCGGGTGTAGCCGCGGCGGACCGGGGCAGCCCGGGGCGGCCCACACGCCGAAGCGCCCGTCCCTGACCGTGTGCCGGGGATCGGGCGCTTCTCCGCGGTTTGCGGAGGGAGTGCGAACACCCTCCTGATCAGTCACCGATAAGGGCGTCCACGAACGCCTCCGGCTCGAACGGCGCCAGGTCGTCCGCGCCCTCACCGAGGCCGATGAGCTTGACGGGGACACCCAGTTCACGCTGGACCGCGATCACGATGCCGCCCTTGGCGGTGCCGTCCAGCTTGGTGAGGACGATGCCCGTGATGTCGACGACCTCGGCGAAGACCCGGGCCTGGACCAGGCCGTTCTGGCCGGTGGTGGCGTCGAGGACGAGCAGCACCTCGTCCAGCGGGGCGTGCTTCTCGACGACCCGCTTCACCTTGCCGAGCTCGTCCATCAGGCCGGTCTTGGTGTGCAGTCGCCCGGCGGTGTCGATGAGCACCACGTCGACGCCCATCTCCTTGCCCTCCTTCACCGCGTCGAAGGCGACGGAGGCGGGATCGCCGGCCTCCGGGCCGCGCACGGTGTGGGCGCCCACCCGCTCGCCCCAGGTCTGGAGCTGGTCGGCGGCGGCGGCCCGGAAGGTGTCGGCGGCGCCGAGCACGACCGTACGGCCGTCGGCCACCAGGACGCGCGCGAGCTTGCCGGTGGTGGTGGTCTTGCCGGTGCCGTTGACCCCGACGACCATCACGATGCCCGGCTTGCGGTCGGCCGGCTCGGTCTTCACCACCCGGTCGACGTCGGTGCCGACCAGCTTGAGCAGCTCCTCACGGAGCAGGCCGCGCAGCTCGACGGGGGTGCGGGTGCCGAGCACCTTGACCCGCTCGCGCAGCCGTTCGACCAATTCGGTGGTGGGCTGCACACCGACGTCAGCGGTGAGCAGGGTGTCCTCGATCTCCTCCCAGGTCTCGTCGTCGAGGTGCTCGCGCGACAGCAGCGTGAGCAGCCCCTTGCCGAGGGCGGTCTGGGAACGGGAGAGCCGGGCGCGAAGCCGGACCAGCCGGCCGGCGGTGGGCTCCGGGATCTCGATCTCGGGCGCTTCGACCGCGGGGGGCTCTTCGACGGCGACGGGAGCCGAGCCGTCGGGAAGGTCGACCTCCTCTATCGTCCGGCGCGGTTCGTCGCGCGGCGTCTCGGCCTCGTCGCCGACGTGCGGCTCGGCCGGGGGCGCGGTGATGTCGGGCGCGGCGGGGGGCGGCGGGGGCAGCGGCTTCTTGCGCCGGCTGCCGATGACGAGCCCGCCGAGCGCGCCGAGCACGACCACGGCGATGACTACAGCAAGGATGACGGTTTCCATAACGGGACCAGTATCCATCTCTCCCCCGCGGCCGACTTTGCTCCCTCGCGCGGGAGTTTCCGGATGATCCGTCGAAGCCGGTCATTCCTTTTGTCATCTTTTGATGAGGTTGGTCGGGCTCACGTACGATGACTGACCATGAGCACCACCGCCCACCACGATGGCGCGCTGGAACATCTCGAAGAGTCGCTGGAGCAGCACGGCCTCGAAACCCGGGGCATCGAACCGGTCCCTCACTCCGAGCGCACGGGCACACCCCGCGGCCTGCTCCCCACCTGGATCGCCGCCAACATCACCGTCCTGCTGGTGACCATGGGCGCGAGTCTGACGGTGTCGTTCGGGCTGAACTTGTGGCAGTCCCTGGTGGTCGGCTGCGCGGCGCCGGCCGTGTCGTACGGCCTGGTCGGGTTCATCGGCATGGCGGGCAGACGCGGCGGCGCGCCGGGCATGGCCCTCTCCCGCGCGGTCTTCGGCCAGCGCGGCAACCTGCTTCCGGGCGCCGTGATCTGGGTGGCGCGCTGGGGCTGGGAGACGATCAACGCCGTGACCGGCGCCTACGCGCTGCTGACCGTCCTGGACGTCCTCTTCGGGATCAGGAGCGACCCGGCGCTGATCATCGTCTCGCTCGTCCTCTTCGTGACCGCCACGTTCGCGGTCGCGGGCATGGGCATCGGGGCGGTGCGGCACTGCAACCGGTGGGCGACCTGGCTGTTCGGCGCCTTCTCGGTGCTGGTCCTCGGCCGGCTGATCGCGGTGACGGACTGGGCCGGGGTGTTCGGCCGACCCGCCGGCTCCGCGGCCGCGATGGTCACCGGGGCCGGTCTGATCGCGGCGGGCGGGATCAGCTGGGCACCGGCCGCGCCGGACTTCACACGGTATCTGCCGGGTACGGCGTCCTCGGCGGCGATCGTCCGCAACACGGTCGGCGGCGCCGGGCTCGTCGTCCTCCCGATGGTCCTCATGGGCGCGGTGCTGGCGGCCGCCACCCCGGGCCTCGCCAGGGCGGCCGACCCGGTCTCCTTCCTCGGCGAGGCCCTCCCCCGCTGGCTCGCGGTCCCCTATCTGCTCATCGCCCTGGTCGGGATGGTGACGATCAACGCGATGTCGACGTACTCGGCGGGCTTCGTCGCGCAGACGCTGGGCCTGCGCGTCCACCGGCACTGGGCGGTCTCGGTCAACGCGGTGATCTCGCTGGTCCTCGGCGGCGTCCTGATGCTGGTCGCGGCCTCCTTCCTGGCCTCCTTCATCGCCTTCCTGTCGCTGCTCGGGGTGGCGTTCTCGGCGTGGGTGGGCGTCTTCGGGGCCGACATGCTCCGGCGCCGGGAGTACGACGGCCCGGCCCTCCTCGACACCACGCGCTCCAGCGCCTACTGGTACCGGGCGGGCTTCTCCCCCGCCGCCGTCGCGGCCTGGGCGCTGGGCCTCGCCGCCGGCCTGGTCCTCACCACGTGCGCCTGGTTCACCGGACCGCTCGCCACCAACAACCCCGTCGGCCGTTACGGACTCGGCTGGCTCGCGACGGTCGTCGTCTCGGGGCTGCTGTACGCGGTGCTGCCCAAGCCGGCGGTGGTGCCGGGGCCCGCTGCCGGGGAGCGCTCGCCTATGGCTGTCTGACGCTTCGTCAGCTACCGTCCCCCGCACCAGCCGCCCGGTGAAGGGGGTCTCCCATGCCCGTCTCGGTCGTCCGTTTCAACCTCGTCGAACCCGGCGCCTCCCCGGCGACGCTGGGGGCGCGGTACCGAGCGGCCCTCGACATGGCCGCGTACGCCGACGAGCACGGGGTCACCACCGTGCAGACCGAGGAACACCACGGGGTCGACAACAACTGGCTGCCCTCGCCGTTCGCCTTCGCGGGCGCGGTGTTCGGGGCGACCCGGAGCATCGCGGTGACCGTGTCGGCGGTGATCGGGCCGCTGCACGACCCGCTGCGGCTCGCCGAGGAGATCGCCGTCCTCGACCTGCTCAGCGGGGGCCGCCTGGTGACGGTGGCCGGGATCGGATACCGGCCCGAGGAGTACGCCCTGTTCGACGTGGACTGGAAGCGGCGGGGGCGGCTCCAGGACGAGCTGCTGGAGACGCTGCTGAAGGCGTGGACCGGGGAGGAGTTCGAGTACCGGGGCCGTACGGTACGGGTCACCCCGCGCCCCTTCACCGACCCGCACCCGCTCCTCCTGGTCGGCGGCTCCTCCCGGGCCGCGGCCCGCCGCGCCGCGCGCCTCGGCCTGCCGTTCTTCCCGAGCGCGCATCTGCCGGAGCTGGAGGCCTACTACAAGGAGAAGCTCACCGAGTACGGCACGGAGGGCTGGACGATGATGCCCACGGCCGAGACGCCGCTGCTGCACATCGCCGAGGATCCCGACGACGCGTGGGCCCGGTACGGCGAGCACTTCCTGCACGAGGCCCGCACCTACGCGTCCTGGCAGTCCGGCGACATCCACTCGGCGGTGCGGTCCACCGCGACCACGGTCGGGGAACTCCGCGAGGAGGGCGTCTACCGCATCCTCACCCCGCAGGAGTGCGTGACGGCCGGCCTGGACAACCTGGTCCTCCATCCACTGGCGGGCGGCATGCCGCTGGAGGAGGGCTGGCGGAGCCTACGCCTGTTCACGGACACCGTGCTCCCGGCGCTGCCGGCGTGACGGAGGCCGGCCTGCCGACGGGCGGACCGGGACCGCTCGGCACCGCCGGAAACCACCGTCGTGGCTGATCGCCGTTGCGGCGGGAGCAGGGAAAGGGCGCGGTGGGATCGAGAGGGGTCCGGCGCCTGCGCGGCGGCGGGGGTGCGGGGCGGGTCGGCACCGCCGGGGAGCACCGTCGTGGCTGATCGCCGTTGCGGCGGGAGCAGGGAAAGGGCGCGGTGGGATCGAGAGGGGTCCGGCACCTGCGCGGCGGCGGGGGTGCGGGGCGGGTCGGCACCGCCGGGGAGCACCGTCGTGGCTGATCGCCGTTGCGGCGGGGTTGGGGAAAGGGGCGGAGCGTCGGTGCATGGGAGAGAAGGGCAAGGAGCACCGGTGCTCGGGAGAGAAATGCACGGAGCACCGGTGCCGGGGAGGGTGGGGTTCGGGGGCAAAGCCGTCGCCCCGCGCGGGCAGTGACCGGGCGGGGCAGAT
>NZ_JBFAXI010000100.1:0-29711 GCF_040680735.1 Streptomyces sp. NPDC051987
GCACGGGTGGGCGCGGGCGGCACCCGGCAAGCGCCGGTGAGCGTCCCCACCCGTGCCGCCCCAGCGGCACGACTGCCCGCGGCTTGAGAGAAACGGCTGGGCAGCGCGCCCTCAAGGGGCGCGGGGAACTGCGCGAGCAACCCCCACGCACCCGCACCCGCACCCGCACCCGGCGTCAGTCCAGATAACCCCTCAGCTGATCCGCAAATGCATGGTCCCGCAGCTTGTTCAGGGTCTTCGACTCGATCTGCCGGATCCGCTCCCGCGTCACGCCGAAGATCCGGCCTATCTCCTCCAGCGTCCGAGGCCGCCCGTCGGCCAGCCCGTACCGGAGTTGGACGACCTTCCGCTCCCGCTCCCCGAGCGTCGACAGCACCGCCTCCAGGTGCTCCCGCAACAGCAGGAACGCCGCCGACTCGACCGGGCTCGCCGCGTCGCCGTCCTCGATGAGGTCGCCGAGCGCGACGTCGTCCTCCTCGCCGACGGGGGCGTGCAGGGACACCGGCTCCTGCGCCAGCCGCAGCACCTCCCCCACCCGCTCCGGTGCCAGGTCCAGGTGCGCGGCGACCTCGTCGGCCGTCGGCTCGTAGCCCCGCTCCTGCAGCATCCGGCGCTGGACCCGGACGACCCGGTTGATCAGCTCCACCACGTGCACGGGGACGCGGATGGTGCGGGCCTGGTCGGCGAGGGCCCGGGACATGGCCTGGCGGATCCACCAGGTCGCGTAGGTGGAGAACTTGTAGCCGCGGGCGTAGTCGAACTTCTCGACGGCGCGGATCAGGCCGAGGTTTCCCTCCTGGACCAGGTCGAGCATGGTCAGGCCGCGGCCGACGTACCGCTTGGCGACCGACACCACCAGCCGCAGGTTCGCCTCGATGAGGCGGCGCTTGGCCATGCGGCCCATGACGACCAGCCGGTCCAGGTCCAGCGCCAGTTCGCTGTCCAGGTCGGGGGTGCTGCCCAGCTTCTCCTCGGCGAACAGGCCGGCCTCGACGCGCCGGGCGAGTTCGACCTCCTCGGCGGCGGTGAGCAGCGGGATGCGGCCGATCTCGCGCAGGTACTGGCGGAACAGGTCGGAGGAGGGCCCGCCGGTGTCGGCGCGGGCGGCGACGGGCGGCCCGGGTTCGGGCTCGGGCTCCAGGTCGGGGGCGTCGGCGGCGAGTTCCTCCGGGGGCGGGCCCTCCGGCTCGGTCCCGGGGTGCAGCACGGTCCGGCTCTGCGGCGGTACGCCGGCGTGGCCGCTGTCTGTCTGGGTCAGGGTCTGGGTCTGCACGGGGGCGACCTCCAGGATGATCGCTGCCAGGGGGGACGGCAGCGGTACTTCGGGGGCGGAGACGACGGCCTCGCCGCTGTCCGTCCCGTACGCGACGAGTGGAACGGCGGGGGTGTGGGGCCCGTCCGGGACGGGCCGGCCGCGCTCCGAGGACTCAGGCACCGCCCCCCAGTGTGGGGGAAGACACATCGCCGCCACGAGGGGCGTGCGGTGACTTTTTGCGTCCGGTCCGTGACCGCGCGGTTATCCTGCCGGGCGGCCGGGGCTCAGAGGGCGGCCGCGCCGTGCTCGCGCAGCGCCTGCCCGTACTGCTGGAGCACCCACAACTCGTTCTGCACGGCGGCGAGTCGGGCCGGGTCTCCGCCGCTGCCGAGGCGGGTGAGGGTGATCTGGATCTCGTGGATACGGCGGTCCACGGCCCGGCGGCGGACGGTCACGAGCTGCTCGCCCGCGTAGTTCTCGTCGACCGTGCGGCGCATGATCGCCTCGACGGCGAGCTCCGTGACCATCGCGCGGACGGCGTCGTCGGGCGCCGCCTCGCGGACCCGGGCCAGGTACTCCTGGGGGTCCTGGACGCCGTACTCGGCGCCGCCCGCCTCCATGATGGTCCGGCGGACGGCCGCGTAGGGCTCGGCGGTGAACTCGTCGACGCCGTACGCGTCGAAGGCCGGGGAGACCAGCTCGGGGCGCTGGAGGGCGAGTTTCAGCAGCTCACGCTCGGTGGCGTAGACGGCGTTGCGGAGGTTGAGGGCGGGCCCGGAGACGGCCGGGCGGGTGCCGGCGGTGTCGTACGACGGCTGCTGCGGGCCGCGCGCCGTGCCGCCGGCCCCCCTGCCACCGCCGCCGCCCTTCTCGCGGGCCCAACGGGCCAGCTGGGCCACCCGCTTGACCACGAACTGGGTGTCGAGGATGCCGAGCATGCCGGCCAGTTCGACGGCGACCTCGTGCTGGGCGCCGCTGTTCTTGATCCGGGCGACGATCGGCGCCGCCTCGTCCAGCGCGGCCGCGCGGCCGGCCGGGGTGTCCAGGTCGTAGCGGGCGACGATCTGGCGGAGCGCGAACTCGAAGAGCGGGGTGCGGGGCTCGACCAGGTCGGCGACCGCCTCGTCGCCCTTGGCCAGGCGCAGCTCGCAGGGGTCCATGCCGTCGGGCGCGATGGCGATGTACGTCTCGGCGGCGAACTTCTGGTCGTCCTCGAAGGCGCGCAGGGCGGCCTTCTGCCCGGCCGCGTCGCCGTCGAAGGTGAAGATCACGCGGGCCGAGCCGTTGTCCATCAGCAGGCGGCGCAGGATCTTGATGTGCTCGCCGCCGAACGCCGTGCCGCAGGTGGCGATCGCGGTGGTCACGCCGGCCAGGTGGCAGGCCATGACGTCGGTGTAGCCCTCGACCACGACCGCGCGGCTGGCCTTCGCGATGTGCTGCTTGGCGAGGTCGATGCCGTACAGGACCTGGGACTTCTTGTAGATCGCGGTGTCGGGCGTGTTGAGGTACTTGGGCCCGTTGTCGGCCTCGTACAGCTTGCGGGCGCCGAAGCCGACGACCTCGCCGCCGATGTCCCGGATCGGCCACATGAGGCGGCCCCGGAACCGGTCGATGGGCCCGCGCCGCCCCTCCTGTGCCAGCCCCGACAGCAGCAGCTCCTTGTCGGTGAAGCCCTGGCCGCGCAGGTAGCGGGTGAGGTGGTCCCAGCCCTGGGGGCTGTAGCCGACGCCGAAGTGGACGGCGGCGGCCTGGTCGAACCCGCGCTCGGCGAGGAAGACCCGGCCGGTCTCCGCCTCGGGGCTGGTGGCGAGCTGCTCCGCGTACCAGGCGGCGGCGATCCGGTGCGCCTCGACCAGCCGGATCCGCTCCCCGCGCTGGTGCGACGGGTTGTACCCGCCCTCCTCGTACCGCAGGGTGATGCCGGCACGCGCGGCCAGCCGCTCGACCGCCTCCGAGAAGGAGAGGTGGTCCACCTTCATCACGAAGGTGAGTGTGTCGCCGCCCTCCTGGCAGCCGAAGCAGTGGAAGAGTCCCTTGCTCGGGCTGACCTGGAAGGACGGCGACTTCTCGTCGTGGAACGGGCACAGGCCCTTCAGGTTCCCGCCGCCCGCGTTGCGCAGCTGGAGGTACTCGGACACGACGGCGTCGATCGGGACCGCGTCCCGTACCGCCTTCACGTCCTCGTCATTGATCCTTCCGGCCACGGGTGAATTCTAAGGGGGCGGACCGACAGTCCCGGGGCGCGGGGAACTGCGCGAGCAACCACGCACGACCCGCACCCGCGCACCCTCCGACAGCGGCAGCCCCCTAGGCGAGCGATTCCAGCGGCACATGGGGATCCGCCAACGCGTCGGTGTCCACCACGGCCCGCGACGTGATCAGCCGCTGGATCGGCCCTGTGACATCCCACACGTTCACGTTCATCCCGGCCAGGACCCGCCCCTCGCGCACCCAGAACGCGATGAACTCCCGCTTCCCGGCGTCCCCCCGGATCACCACCTGGTCGTACGACCCCGGCGGCGCCCACCCGCTGTACTCCATGCCCAGGTCGTACTGGTCGGTGAAGAAGTAGGGCACCCGGTCGTACACCGCGTCCTGCCCGAGCATCGACCGCGCCGCCGCCGGGCCCCCGTTCAGCGCGTTGGCCCAGTGCTCCACGCGGAGCCTCGTGTCGAACAGGGCGTGCGGGAACGCGGCCACGTCACCGGCCGCGTAGATGTCCGGGTCGGACGTCCGCAGCCGTTCGTCGACCACGATGCCGCCGCCCCGCGCCCGGTCGGCCAGCTCCAGCCCCGCCGCCTCGGCCAGCCCGACCCGCGGCGCCGCGCCGATCGCGGCGAGCACGTCGTGCGCCGGGTGCTCCTCGCCGTCGTCGGTGCGCGCGGCGAGCACCATGCCGTCCTGGCCGACGATCTCGGTGAGCCGCACCCCGAAGCGGAACCGGACGCCGTGCTCCTGGTGCAGCTGCGCGAAGACGTTGCCCAGTTCGGGCCCGAGCACGCTGTGCAACGGGGTCTGTCCGTGCTCGATCACGGTCACCTCGGCGCCGTACGTGCGCGCCGCCGCGGCGACCTCCAGGCCGATCCAGCCGGCGCCCGCGATGACCAGGTGGCCGTTGTCCCGGCCGAGCGCGGCGAGGACCCCCTTGAGGCGCTCGGCGTGCGCGAGGCGGCGCAGGTGGTGGACGCCGGCCAGGTCGGTGCCGGGGATGTCGAGGCGGCGCGGCTCCGCCCCGGTGGCGAGCAGCAGTTTGTCGTAGCGGACCAGCGTGCCGTCGTCGCCGAACCGGACGGTCTTCGCGGCGCGGTCGACGCGGTCCACGGTCTGGCCGAGGTGCAGTTCGATGTCGTGCTGTGCGTACCAGGCGGGCTCGTGCACGAAGACGCTGTCGCGTTCCGCCTTGCCGAGCAGGTATCCCTTGGAGAGCGGCGGCCGCTCGTAGGGGTGGTCGCGTTCGTCGCAGATCAGTATCACCCGGCCGGTGAAGCCCTCGGCTCGGAGCGTCTCGGCCGCCTTGGCGCCGGCGAGTCCGCCTCCGACGATGACGAATGTCTGGTCCGCGTCGACCACTTGGTGCCTCCTCGTAAGGGTGCCGCCACATATGCCGCCCACATGCGCCGCACTGTGAGCCTCCCGCACGCGGCGTGATGCGGGAAGAGGGAGTGACCCCCGCTGACTCGATCATGACCCGATCAGGCCACAGAGAGCCACGGAGAGTCACCAAGTGTTCACATACGTCCCGTCAAACGCGCGTGCAGCGATCGCGCGGACGCGTCGGTGAGCGAGGCGATCTGATCGACGATCACCCGCTTGCGGGCGTGGTCGTCACCGGCCGTGTCGAACAGCGCCCGGAACTGCGGGTCGAGCCCGTCGGGCGCGCGGGCGGTGAGCGCCTCGGCGAGTTCGGCGACGACGACCCGCTGATCGGCCCTCAGCCGCTCCTGCTCGGCGCGCTGCATGACGTACCGGTGGGCGATCGCCTTGAGCACCGCGCACTCCATCCGGGCCTCGCGCGGTACGACGAGTTCGGCGCCGTAGCGGGTGAGCCGGCCGGTGCCGTACGCCTCGCGGGTGGCGCCCTCCGCGGCCAGGCAGAACCGGCCGATGAGCTGGCTGGTGGCGTCCTTGAGGCGGGCCTGGGCGACCGCGGTGCCGTCGTAGCCGTGCGGCCACCACTCCTCGGCCTGCAGCCGGTCGAGGGCGGCGGCGAGTTCGGCGGACTCGGTGCCGGCGGGCACGTACAGCCGCAGGGCGACGGCGTACACCTCCTGCCGCTCCGGCTCGGCGCGCAGGCGGCCGGGGTCGATGTGACCGGCGTGCAGGCCGTCCTCGACGTCGTGCACGGAGTAGGCCACGTCGTCGGACCAGTCCATGACCTGGGCCTCGAAGCAGGTGCGGGTGCCGGGGGCCTCCTTGCGGACCCAGTCGAAGACCGGCCGGTCGTCCTCGTAGACGCCGAACTTGGGGGACGCCGGGTCGGTGGGGTGCGCGCCGCGCGGCCACGGGTACTTGGTGGCGGCGTCGAGGGCGGCGCGGGTGAGGTTGAGGCCGACGGAGCCCTCGGGGGTGAACCGCTTGGGCTCGATGCGGGTGAGGAGCCTGAGGGACTGGGCGTTGCCCTCGAAGCCGCCGCAGTCGTCCGCGAACTCGTTCAGCGCGGTTTCGCCGTTGTGGCCGAAGGGCGGGTGGCCGAGGTCGTGGGAGAGGCAGGCGGCCTCCACGAGGTCGGGGTCGCAGCCGAGGGCGGCGCCCAGCTCGCGGCCGACCTGGGCGCATTCGAGGGAGTGGGTGAGGCGGGTGCGGGGGCTGGCGTCCCACGCCTGGCTGGAGGCGCCGGGGGTGACGACCTGGGTCTTGCCGGCGAGCCTTCTGAGGGCGGCGGAGTGCAGGATGCGGGCGCGGTCGCGCTGGAAGGCGGTGCGGCCGGGGCGTTTGTCGGGTTCGGGGGCCCAGCGGTCGGCTGACGCCGGGTCGTAGGCCGAGGAGGGTGCGGGTGCGGTGCCTGCCATGCTTCGACAGTACGGGGTGGTGGTGACGAAACGGGGGTGGTGGGGCGCCTGCCCGTCTGCCGGGTCGGGGTGCGTTCGCGGCGGGTGCGTTCGCGGCGGGTGCGTTCGTGGCGGGTGCGTTCGCGGCTGCGGGTGCGTTGTGGTTGATCGCGCAGTTCCCCGCGCCCCCAGGAAGGTGGGTCCACTGGGCCGACCTGAAAGGGGCGCGGGGCGGTGTCAGTTCGCACCCGCGGCGGTCGACGCACCTCTAGGCGGCTGCCGTCACCGGCGTCGACAGGGCCTGGTCGTACCGGTGGAGGACCAGCCCTGCCATCGCGTCGTGGGCCCCCAGGGGAGCCGCGGCGATCCACGGGGCGTGCGCCGCGCACTCGGTGGCGAAGCGGCCGGGGGCCGTGAAGTAGGAGGCGACGGCGATGTGGCGGCGGCCCCGCGCCCGCAGGGCGGCGATCGCCTCCGGGACCGTCGGGGCCGCCGCCGACGCGTAGGCGGGGTGGACGGGGACGCCGAGGCGGGCGGCGAGGAGGCCGGCCATGCGGTGGGTGTCGACCCCGGCGTCGGGGTCGCGGGAGCCGGCCGCCGCCAGGACCACGGCGCTCGCGGGCCTGCGGCGCCAGCCCGCCTCCAGCAGGCGGGCGCGCAGGGTGTCGGCCAGGAGGGGGTGCGGGCCCAGCGGGGCGGCGACGCGGGTGCGTGCGGTGGCGGCGGCCGCCATCCGCGGGATGTCCTGCTTGACGTGGTGGCCGCGGCTGAGGAGGAGCGGGACGAGGACGGCCTCGGCCTCCCCGAGGGCGGCGAGGGTGTCCGGGAGCAGCGGCTCGTTCAGCTCGATGTGACCGAGGCGCACGGGCAGGCCGGGGCGCAGCGCACGCACCCGGTCCCGGAGCGCCCGCACGGTGCTAAGCGCGCGCGGGTCGCGGCTGCCGTGGGCCACCAGGACCAGGGTGGGCGGGCCGGGGCGCGGGGAGAGGTCGGTCACCGTCATGCGAGGATCCTCGCCGGGCGAGGTTGCACCGCCGTTGCCTGACCGTCACGGGTGTTTTCCGGCACTTCACGGCCCGGGCCGTCCCGCTGTGAGCGAACCGGATCGTCCCGCCCCGCGTCCTCCATGGTCGAAGCCCGCGGAAGACCACCCACAGGGGAGTCCCCGGCGGGGAAGAACCGCGGGGAAAGACCCGGCAGGGGCAGACCCCGCGGGGAAAACCCGCAGGGGAAGACCCGGCGGGGAAAGACCCGCAGGCGAAAGCCCGGCGGGGAAAGACCCGCAGGCGAAGACCCGGCGGGGAAGGACCCGGCGGGGGCAGACCCGCAGGGGAAGACCCGGCGGGGGCAGACCCGCAGGCGAAGACCCGGCGGGGAAGGACCCGCAGGGAAAGACCCGCAGGGGAAGACCCGCAGGGGAAGACCCGGCGGGGGCAGACCCGCAGGGGAAGACCCGGCGGGGAAGGACCCGCAGGGAAAGACCCGGCGGGGGCAGACCCGCGGGGAAAGACCCGCAGGCGAAGACCCGGCGGGGGCAGACCCGCGGGGAAAGAGGGGGCAGGGGGCGTATGAGGATCCGTCGACCGCGGCTGCCGCGGACCCGGGCCGGCCGGCGGCGCCTGGTGCAGGGCGTGGTGGCCGGATGCGTGCTGGCGCTGCTGCCGGCCACCTGGCTGTACGTCTCGACGGCCGGCCGGCTGCGCACCCTGGCGGACGCGCCGCGCACCGACGTCGCGGTGGTCTTCGGCGCGGGCCTGTGGGACGGCGAGCCGTCGCCGTACCTCGCCAACCGCCTGAACGCGGCGGCGACCCTGTACAAGGAGGGGCGGATCAGGGTGGTCCTCGTCACCGGCGACAACAGCCGCGAGGACTACGACGAGCCGGACGCCATGCGCACCTACCTGATCCGGCACGGCGTCCCCGGCGAGCGCGTCGTCAGCGACTACGCGGGCTTCGACACCTGGGACTCCTGCGTGCGCGCGAAGAAGATCTTCGGCGTGGACCGGGCCGTACTGATCAGCCAGGGGTTCCACATCCGGCGGGCGGTGGCGCTGTGCGAGGCGGCGGGCGTCACGTCGTACGGGGTCGGGGTCGACGCCAAGCACGACGTGACCTGGTACTACGGGGGCACGCGCGAGATCTTCGCGGCGGGCAAGGCGGCGCTCGACGTGGTCTTCGAGCCGGACCCCCGGTTCCTGGGGAGGAAGGAGCCGGGAGTGGCCAGGGCGCTGGGGGCGGCGCCGCGCTAGCGACGCGGCGCCGGTGTCGGTGTCGGTGTCGGCGCCGGGTCAGCCGCGTCCCAGCCAGTCACCGTCCGCGACGCGCCGCCCGCCGACGCGCAGCTTCTCGGCCACGACCGGGCCGGCGACGTACACCCAGGCCCGGACAACCGCCCCGTCCCGCAGCCGTACGACGTCCCGGGCGACCCGTACGTACAGGCTCGCCGGGTCGCCGGGCACGCACTCCTCCAGCTCGTCGAGTGCCACCAGCAGCCGGTCGTAGGACTCGGGGCGCGCGGTGACGAGTTCGCCGCGCACCGCGGCCGCGCCGGGCTCCTCGACGGCGTAGGGATAGCCGGGCCCGTCGTAGAGCACCGCGCCGTCGAGGCGGCCTGGCTCCTCGGTCTCCGTGCGTCCCCGCAGGTACGCGGCGTGGTTGACCTCGCCGGGGCGGAGCGTTCCGTAGACGAAGAACGGGAGGCGGCCAGGGTCGCGGGTGGTCACAGGACGGATTCTGCACCCCCGCCGTATTCCCCCACATCTCCATGGAGGCGCTATGGACATGACTTGTCATGCCCTCTTAAATCTCTGTCGTCATCAGCGCCACCCCCACGCCTTCGAGGCGCACCTCCAAGGAGACCGATGAGCCGGACACGGAACACCCGAGCCTCCCGACTCGCCACGGCCGGCGTCGCCGCCACCACCGCGACCCTGCTGGCCGCCGCGCTCTCCCCCGCCGCCCACGCCGACCCGAGGCCGACCCGGTCCACGGCGATCGCCCACGCGGCACAGGCACTCGTCCAGCACGCCACCGCCCTCGGACTGACGTCCGCCGAGGGCACGACCGTCCGGGACGTGATCGTCGACAAGAACGGCGCCCAGCACGTCCGTTACGACCGCACCTACCGCGAACTGCCCGTGCTGGGCGGCGACTTCGTCGTCCACCTCAAGGCGGACGGCGCGTACCGCGGCGCCGACCGGGCGACTCGGAGCAGGATATCCCTCGCCTCGATCGTCCCGGCCGTCTCCGCCCCGAAGGCCGCCGACCTCGCGGTGAACGCGCTGCGGGCGGCGAACCTCGGCGACCCGCTGAAGCAGGTGAAGGCCAGGCCGGAGCTGGTCGTCGACGCCCTGCACGGCACCCCGAAGCTGGCCTGGCGCACCAACGCCGTCGGCAAGGACTCGCTCGGCAACCCGGTCGCCCGCACGGTGCTGACGGACGCCCGCAGCGGCGCCCAGATCGACGCCTGGGACAGCATCGAGACGGCGGCGGGCGACGGCAAGTCGCTGTACAGCGGCACGGTTCCGCTCCAGACGACCCAGTCGGGTTCGGCGTACAACCTCACGGACCCGACGCGCGGCAACACCTACACGGGTGACGCGGCGAACAAGACCGACCTGTGCATCTTCGGCATCTGCATCAGCCGGGCGCCCTCGACGGTGTTCACGGACGCCGACAACCACTGGGGCACCGGGACCACCGCCGACCGCTCGTCGGCGGCCGTGGACGCCCAGTACGGGACCAACGAGACCTGGGACTACTACAAGAACGTCCACGGCCGCAACGGCATCGCCGGCGACGGCAAGGGCTCGTACAACCGCGTCCACTACGGCAACAGCTACAACAACGCCTTCTGGGACGACAGCTGCTTCTGCATGACGTACGGCGACGGCGACGGGACGACCTTCGGCCCGCTGGTGGCGCTGGACGTGGCCGGCCACGAGATGACGCACGGAGTCACCTCCAAGACGGCGGCGCTGACGTACTCGGGCGAGTCCGGCGGCCTGAACGAGGCGACCTCCGACATCCTCGGCACGCTGGTGGAGTGGTACGCGAACAACTCCTCCGACCCGGGCGACTACCTGATCGGCGAGAAGATCGTCCGTTCCGGCTTCGGCAAGACGGCGCTGCGGTACATGGACCAGCCGTCCAAGGACGGGAGTTCGGCGGACTACTGGAGTTCGTCGGTGGGCAATCTGGACGTCCACTATTCCTCGGGCGTCGCGAACCACTTCGCGTACCTCCTCGCGGAGGGCAGCGGCGCGAAGACCATCAACGGCGTGAGCTACAACTCCCCGACCTACAACGGCTCGACGGTGACGGGGATCGGGAGGGACAAGCTGGGGGCCATCTGGTACCGCGCCCTGACGGTCTACATGACGTCCTCGACGAACTACGCGGGCGCCCGCACGGCGACCCTCAACGCGGCGCGGGACCTGTACGGCGCGGGCAGCACGGAGTACAACGCGGTGGCGGCCGCCTGGAGCGCGGTCAACGTGAACTGAGCGCCCGCCGGCGGACAGGAGGGCGGCCGCCCCGGTGCACGAACCGGGGCGGCCGCGCCCCATCCCGAACAATGGGGGATACCTCGGATACCGTGAACACCCGGAATTCAAGGAAGAGTCAGGGACAGCCGGGCATTCATCCAGCGCGCCGGGCAGATTCCATGGCGGAGATGTGTGATTTCCGTGACGGCCCGTCGAATTACGGAACTCCGTTGTCCTGACAAGCCCTTGCGGCAATTTCCCACGTGCACTAACTAGATAAAACATGAACTTGTTCAGCCGCCCCCACACCTCACGGCGCACCCCCACAGCCCCCTCCCGTCCCCCGCAGGCATCCTTCTCCCCGTCCTCCGCCCCCGTCCTCCTCGACCCCGCCCTCGCCGCCCTCACCGGCGAATGGGTCATCGACCCGGCGCACAGCAGAATCGGTTTCTCGGTCAGGCATGCGATGGTGACGACGGTCCGTGGCGCCTTCACCGAGTACAAGAGCCGCCTCTACTTCGACGGCCGCGACCCGTCCCGCTCCCAGGCGGAGATCATCCTCTCCACGGCCAGCGTCGACACGGGCGTGGAACAGCGGGACGCCCACCTCGTCGGCCGTGACTTCCTGGACGCCGCGACCCATCCCCGCATGCGCTTCGCCAGCACGGCGGTCCGTCTGAAGTCCCCCGACGTCTACGTCATGACCGGCGACCTGACCATCAAGCACACGACGCGCCCGGTGGACCTGGAGCTCACCTACATCGGCAACGTCACCGACCCCTTCGGCTACCAGCGCGCCGGCTTCGACGGCACCACCACCATCAACCGCATGGACTGGGGCCTGTCCTACGACTCCCGGCTGGCGGAGGGCGGCGCGATGGTGAGCGAGACGGTCCGGCTGCAGTTCGACATCGCGGCGATCCGGACGGCGCCGGCCGGCGGGTGAGGACACCGGCCGGACGACGGAGGACCGCCGTGTCTCGCCGGACAAGGTACGTGCAGGTGTCACGATTGCTACCCTCATGTCCTGCCAGTGGTCCAGCTGGGGCTCAAGGGGGAGCATGAAGCCGCGTCTGCTCTTCGTGCACGGCGTGGGCGGCCCGCGGAATCCGGCCGCCGAACTCGACCTGTGGCTGCGGGCGCTGGCCGAGGGAGGCCGGCACGCGGGACATGCCCGGCGATTCCTCGACCTGACCCGGGGATGGGCGGCCGACGCACGGTTCGTGTACTACGGCCACCTGTTCGGCCGCCCGCAGGAACAGGGCCAGGACTCCGGCCCCCCGGACGATCCGGAGAACTGTGACGAGGCCGAGGCCGAGCTCGTCCGGGACCTCTTCCGGGAGGCCCTGGCCGCCTGGCTGGCCGAGTCCACCGACGAGCAGGAGGCCGCCCCGCTCCGCCACGCCCAGGCCCAGCTCGACCCCGAGGGCGGAGCGCAAGGTGCCGGTGCGGTCGTCCGGCAGGTCCTGGACTGCGCGAACACGCTCCTGTCCGCGCCGGGGCTGCGCACGGTCGGCACCTGGACCAGCGCCGGCCTGATGGTGGGTCAGCTGCGGCAGGTCACCCGATACCTGCGGCGCGCGGAGCGGGACCGGGCGGGCACGACCCTCGACACCCGGGTCCGCCGCTGCCTCGACCAGGAGCTGGACCCCGGCGTCCCCACGATCGTGCTGGCCCATTCGCTGGGCACGGTGGTCGCGCTGGAGGCGCTCCACACGCACGACGTGGAGGTCCCCCTGTTCGTCACCCTGGGCTCGCCCCTGGGCATGCGCGCGGTCGTCGGCCGGCGGGTCCGGCCCCAGCCGTTGCGGGTTCCCGAAGCGGTCGGCAGGTGGCTCAACTTCTGGGACAAGGACGACTTCATAGCCGTCCGGCCCCGGCTGGAGAAGACACTTCTGCCCAATCGCCAGGGTGTCCTGCCCTGCAGCAGGCCGGTCGCCTCGGCCGGCGCCTGGGTGCACCCGGCCGTGAAGTACCTGGCCCAGCCAGGAGTGGCCGGCCCCGTGATCGAGGCGATCGAGAGAGCCACCGCGCCATGACCGGGCCGGGCACCCGCAGACACGCGCTCGTCATCGCGCCGCAGTGCGCCGAGCTGGAGGTGCTCGACGAACTGGACGTCGTGGCCCAGGACGTGTACCGGACGCTCACCGACGAGTGGACCGGTGCCTGCGGGCCGAGCCCCGTCTCCGGTCCGTCGCTGCTGCACGGCACCTCGGTCGGCCAGGCCCTCGTCGAGAGCGTGCTCCGTGAGGCGGCCTCGGCAGCGGCAGCCGCTCAGGCCGTCCTCATGGTCGCCCTGATCGGTCACGGGATGATCTCGGGCAGGAATCCCACCCTCTTCCTGATGGCGGGCGACTCACGCAGGGACGTCACCGGGTCGGCGGTGAACGTCGGGGAGATCTTCACGCGCATCCTGGAGACACCCGGACTGCCGGGGGCCGTCCTCCTCGTCGACACCTGCCACGCGGGAGGCGCGCTGCCCGACCTCAGGGCGTTCGACGGAGGTGTGCGCAGGGGGGCGGCGGACTTCGCCATGCTGGCGGGGGTCGGTGCCGCGCAGACGGCCCACGGACTCGCCTTCTCCCGGGGCATCTCGCGCGTCCTCACCGAGGGCATCGTCGGCGCCGGTGAACTGCTGACTCCCGCGACCGTGCTCCGCGCGGTACGAGACGCCGTCCCGGGGCAGGACGCGCGGCACCTGAGCTACGAAGGGGCCAGGTTCGGCCGACCGCTGTGGCTCGCCCGCAACGCGAGCCACCGGCTGGGCGGATCCGCACTCGGCCCCCGGGCCACCGCCGAACTGCGCCGCGCTCTGGAACCGCTGGAACCGCTGGGCGGAGCCTCCCTGCTCCCGGAACCGGTGTCCGGAGCCGACGCGCTCCGGCGGCTGCAGGCCGGCCTTCAGGCACGGGAGCACGACGACTCCGCGACGCTGGCCTGGGCGCTGCGTGTCGTGCAGGGCACCCTGGACGGTGTCCGCACCGTCGACTTCCTCTCCGCATGGCCGGGAGAGCACCCCCTCACCTCGGAACGGCTGCGCCGCGCCCTGTGGCTGGCGGTGGGCCGGCCCGCGGCACCGCTGCCCGGGAGCGCGGGCACGGCGTTGCTCAGGGACGCCGTGGAGTACCTGCGGCTGCACACGCCGGGTGACGAGGGAGCGAGGAACGCCAGACTCGCGCACTTCGTCGCCGCGCTGGCCGTCGACGACGGGCTCACGGCGCGGCATCCGGAGCTGCGCGCCTGGGCGGCCTCGATCGGCGTACGGGTCGAACTCGACGAGGCCTTCGACGCACTGGGGCGGCGCGGCACGGAGGCCCGGCTGCGGCTCGTCGTCAGTCTGCACGCCGCCGTGGCCGACCAGTGGCCCGAGACCCTGGAGGCATGGCTGCTGGACCGGGGCGAGGTGTTCGCCCACGAGGACCGGTTCGCCTGTCCGCCCACCCAGCAGGGCGTCGAGCGCGAACTGGAGCGCGCGGTGCGATGGGCGTCGGCGGAAGCCCGGAAGATCGGGGTGCGTCCGCGTTCCGTGGACATAGCCGCCTCGGCCGCACTGCTGTTGCGCTGGCGGCCCGAGCTGACGTCCTTCGGGGAACTGCTGGGCTTGAGGTACAACGTCCTGCTGCGGTGGAGCGAGCGGCTCTGCCCGCCCCAGCACCTGTGGTGGATCAACGACAGCGCCCGTGACCGGCTGGAACAGATCACCGCGTGGGGAGCGGGGCGGGCGCCCGTCGACTGGCTCGGCGAGCAGGACATGGCGCGGGCCGACGAGTTGAAGGAACGGCTGGGGCGAGGCGAGTTCGACCGCGCTGTCGCGCTGGCACACCGGCCGCCGCGCTTCGAGCAGCTCATGGAGACGCTCCTGGCGTACGCACCGATCGTGCTGTGGCCCGGCGTCGAGGACTGCACGAGGGAGGGGTTCCAGGCCAGCCTCGACAGGTTCTGGCACCTCCTGCCGGCGGAGTTCTGCGAGGCCTACCGGTACAGCTGGCGGAGGAAAGCGCCGGGGCAGCCCGACGGCCGGGAGCAGCTGGCGCAGTGGCGCACGATCTGGCACGACGCAGAGTGGCTCGACTTCTGCGACTGGTTCGGGCAGTACACCGTGACGGGGGAGAACGCCTCATGACCTGGCAGCCCTTCTATGTCGGGGACGGTGTCCCGCGTGACGTCGAGCTCGGGGATCCGCCCCCGTGGCGGAGCTTCCCGCGGCAGACCCTGCACAGGGAGTTCCAACCGCCGCCCGGTCTGATCAGTGCCGTCAACGCCGCGCTGGCCCTGCGCCGCCCGCTGCTGCTGACCGGCGCGGCGGGATCCGGCAAGTCCACGGTGATCGAACAGGTCGCCGCGGAACTGAAACTCGGTGAGGTGCTGCGCTGGCACATCACCTCCCGCAGCACCCTGGGCGACTCCCTCTACCGGTACGACGCCCTCGGCCGGATCCACGCCCAGCGGCTCGGCGGCCACGACGCCATCGGGCCCTTCCTGGAACTGGGTCCGCTGGGCACGGCGCTCGTCGCGGTGGACCGCCCGCGCGCGCTCCTCATCGACGAGATCGACAAGAGTGATCTGGACCTGCCGAGCGACCTGCTCGACGTGCTGGAACGCGGCGACTTCGAGATCCCCGAACTGGCCCGGTACACGGAGACCGACGACACCGTCGAGGTGCGCCAGTGGCGCAGCGACGACACCACGGCCGTGCACCGCGGACGCGTCCAGTGCCGGCAGTTCCCCTTCATCGTGATGACGAGCAACGGCGAGCGGGACTTTCCGGCGGCCTTCCTGAGGCGTTGCATCCGGTTCACCATGCCCAAGCCTTCCGTGGAGGCTCTGCGCAAGGTGGTCGAGGCGCACCTGCGGACCAGCGTCGACGACGAGCGGGGCCCGGTGGACGAACTGATCAAGTCGTTCGTGCAGCGGGTCGCGGCGGGTGAGAGCCTCGCCGTCGACCAGCTCCTGAACGCGATCCACCTGCTGACGGGACCGTCCGGACTGACCGGTGAGGACGGGGACGCGGTGCTGGCCCTCGTGCTGCGAGAGCTGTCCCGTGCCTGATCGTGTCGCGCCGGATGACGACCCGCTGGCACGGCTCCTCACCACGCTGACCGCTGCCGCGCCGGACTGGGGCGCCACGGAACTGGCCGACGCGCTGTGGCTGGCCGCACGGATCGACGGGAACACGCGCGAGTGGGCCAGGCCGTCCGCGTCGGACCTGCCCGAGGACACCTCACCCACGCAGGCGGCCGACGCGCCCGGTACCGATCCGCAGCCCGGGGACCGGGCGGAGGACCTCCATGAGCGCCGCACCGGGACGGACGCCCGGATTCCCGGTGACGCGGTGGCCGTGGCACAGGCGGCGGCCCTGCCGCTGGCGCTGGAGACGGGGCGTGCCGTCCGGCCGTGGAAGCGGCGCTGGCCGCGGGGCCGCCGGCAGGCCCTGGACATCGACGCCACCGTGGCCGGTTACGCCCGCAGCGGGGAGCTGCTGCCGGTCTTCGGCCCCGAACCGGAACGGTGGTTCGACCTGACCGTGGTGGTGGACCGGTCGCCCGCGATGCGGGTGTGGCAGGAGACGCTCACCGACTTCGCCGCCGTGCTGGACCGGCTCGGCGCCTTCCGCACCCTCCAGATGTGCGACCTGCTCCTCACGGACAGCGGGCCCGAACTCAGGGACCGGCAAGCCGAGCCCATGGGCCGCGGGCGGCTTCGCTCCGCCGACGGCCGACGGCTGGTCATCGTGGTCTCGGACTGCGCGGCCGCGGGCTGGCGGGACGGTGCCGTATGGCGGTTGCTGCGCGAGTGGGCCACCTCGACGCCCGTCGCGCTGCTCAATCCGCTGCCGGTGAAGCTGTGGCGCAGAACGGGTCTCGATCTGCCGACGGTCCGCGTCTTCGCGGCGACGCCCGGTGCGACCAACGCCCGGCTCACCTTCGACAGGCCGCCGTTGCTGCCCGACGGGGAGGCGGCGCGTGACGACGGATGGCAGCCCGTCCCTGTCCTGTCGCTGTCCCCGCACACGCTCGACCGCTGGTCCCGCACGGTGATGCGGCGGGCTCCCGAAGGGTGCGGGGCGGTGCTCGTGCCGTCCTGGGGACGGCCGGCGAGCGCCGTTCGCGGCAGGCCGCGAGCGGTGACGGCCGACGACTTCGTACGGACCGCCTCCGCACCGGCGGTGCGCCTCGCCGTCCTGTGCTCCACCTTCAGCAGACTGAGCATCCGCCTGCTGCACCTCGTCCGGCAGGAGCTGGTGCCCGAGGCCTCCACGGCGGACGTCGCCGAGGTCCTCGTCAGCGGGCTCTTCTCGCTCGGCACCGGCCAGGACGGAACGACCGAGCTGAGCCTGTCCGAGCCGGTGCGCCGACAGCTGCAGCAGGACCTCTCGGAGCACGAGATCTGGCGGATCACCGAGGCACTCAACCGCCGTGTGGCAGCTCTGGAGGGCAGCAGCCGGCAGATCCCGTCCCTGGCGCACGACCCGGCGGCGGCCACCGCGGTCCAGGCGGAGATCCAGGCGTTCGCCCAGGCGTCCCGGCACACCCTGGAGATGCTCGGGCTGGCCGCACGGGAGGACACGGCCGCCCCGGACCGGACAGCGGCCGAGGAGAGGGAGGAGCGGTCGCCGTCCCCGCCGGCCTGGGCGGCACCGCGCCTGACGTCGTCGGCAGGATCCGGGGTGGACCTGACCTGGTCGGCAGGATCCAGGGTCCCCCACGAGCGGCCGTACTTCTTCCTGTCGTACGCCCACACCCCGCAGTGGAGCCTGGGCAGCGGCGACCCGGACCACTGGGTGCGGGTCCTGTTCAACGACCTGTGCAGCCACATCATGGCCCTCACCGACCTGCCCGCGGGGTCACCGGCCGGGTTCATGGACCGGGAGATGCGCTCCGGGGAAGGCTGGCCCGAGAAGCTGAGCGAGAACCTCGCCGCAGCCCGGGTGTTCGTGCCGCTGTTCTCGCCGCGGTACTTCTCCAGCGAGATGTGCGGCCGCGAGTGGTACGCCTTCCACGAGCGGATGCTGCAGGCCAGGACCACCGGCGGCGCCCCGGTCTCCGCCATCGTGCCGGCCCTGTGGACGCACGTCGACATGCGGGACGTCCCCGACTCGGTCCGGCACATCCACGTCGAGAACATGTCGTCGGGCGGGCGGTACCTGAACAACGGCATCTACGGGCTGATCAAGCTCAGCCGGCTGCGCGACGAGTACGAGGAGACCGTCTTCCGCCTCGCCGAGCGCATCGTGCAGGCGGCCCACGAGTCCCAGCTGCCGCCCGGCCGCCCCCGGGACTACGAGAGCACCCCGAGCGCCTTCAAACCGCGCGGCACCGGCCCGAGGCACATCCGGCTCACCGTGCTCGCCCCCACCCGGGACACCGTGCCCGCCGACCGCGACGCCCGGCCGTACGGCGACGACGCGCTGGACTGGAACCCGTACCCCACCGAGTCGACCCGCGCGCTGGCCTCGCACGCCGAGGAACTGATCCGCTCCCTGGACTACCGGGTGACCGTCTCCGACTTCGACGACGAGAACCTTTCCGTCGGCCCCGACGAAGCACCCGCACCGACCATCCTGCTGGTGGACCAGTGGGCGCTGGGCGACGAGGAACGCCGCCGCCGGCTGAGGACGTTCGACGCCTACGCCCGCCCGTGGGTGAGCCCCATCGTGCCGCGCTCCCGTACGGACCTGCAGAACCACGGGGAGCAGGGCCGGCGGCTCGCCGAGGAGCTGGAGCGGGTGATGCCGACGGCCCTGGAGCGGGCCCGGCACAGCGACATCCGCATCGCCGTCAACGGCGTGCCCACGCTCATGTCCTTCACCCGGGTGCTGCCCGAGGTGGTCGCCCACACCACCCAGCAGTTCCTGGAGAACGCGGAGGTCCGACTGCCCTCGGCTCCGCCCGTCCCCAGGCCCCGTCTGGCGGACCCCTACCCGTCGTCCGGCCCGGACACGGGAGACGACCCCGGAGGAGAGGCATGACGGCGCCTCGGCCGGACCGGCCGCGGTCACCCGTTCACTCCCCCCACCCCCACCATTCGTGTGTTCTTCATACTTGTGCGTGCGCAACCCCTTTGACCTGCCCGGATCTCCTCCCGACCGGCTGCGGGGCCGCTCGCCGTGCCACCCGTTCACCGCAAACCTGACGGTGCCTCAGGGAGCGCGGCCGGGCCGCCTGCTTTTACCTCGGTAGAGCAAGGGAGTGGACGACCTCGACCGAGGGAGCACCATGCGACGCACCGCCCGTCTGCTGACCGGGACCGCGCTGGCCGTGGCCACGGCCGGACTCGCCGTCGCGCCGGCGTACGGCGGCGCCGTCGGCAGCCTGGACGTGTACCCGTCGACCGCGGCGGCAGGCGCCCGGGTCAGCGTGAACACGGCGGCGTGCGGCGAGAAGGGGACGGCGGTCGGAGACGCCGGCTCCGTCGGCGCCGGGCAGTTCACCCTTGCGCCGAGTACGCACGAGGGCGAGGCGATCGGGCAGTTCCAGGTGCCCGAGAGCGCGCAACCGGGGACGTACGAGATCGTCGCGACGTGCGCCGAGGGGAACCGGCAGGTGACCGGGGACCTGGTGGTGGCACTGACGCCGGCCGCGGGGCAGGTGCAGCCCCACGGCAGTGTGAAGACGGGGGTCGGTGGCGCTCTTGGCTCCGACCCCGTGCAGACCGCGGCGGGCGTGGCGGCTCTGGCCGTCGCCGCCGCGGGCGGTACCTGGCTCCTGCATCGCCGGGCGAGAGGCGATGTGATCTGACGGACACCCTCCGCTGTCCGTCCGCCGGTACCGCACATCCCACCCCCTCCGGGTCCGACGCCCCTCGCGGCCCGGAGGGGGTAGGGGGTCACCTCCAGGAGAGGGGAGAGGGATTCGCATGCGCAGGATCGGGGACGCCGCGATAGCCGCCGTGAGCGTCATCGCCCTCTGCTCCGGTGTCTGGCTGCTCGGACCCGGCAGCGGACCGCACTCCCCGCCGCCCCAGCCGTCCGCCGCCGAGGGCCGCCCCGACCCCGGCGAGGAACGCCTCGAAGCCCCCGCGCTGCCTCCCTCCCCGCCCACCCGCATCCGCATCCCCGCCATCCGCGTGGACGCCCCCCTCATGGGCCTCGCCCTCACCGCCACCGGCAGCCTCGACGTCCCGCCCGCCGCGGACAAGAACCTCGCCGGCTGGTACGAGGCCGGCACCACCCCCGGCGAGACCGGCACGGCGATCGTCGCCGGGCACGTCGACAACACCGAGGGCCCCGCCGTCTTCTACGACCTCGGCGCCCTCAGACGCGGCGCGGTCATCGAGGTGGACCGGCGGGACCGGAGCGTCGCCGTCTTCAGCGTCGACGCGGTGGAGGTCTACCAGGCACGCGACTTCCCCGACGACAAGGTGTACGGCGCCGCGAAGCGTCCCGAGCTCCGCGTCATCACCTGCGGCGGCGGCTACTCCCGCACGACCGGCTACCAGGGCAACGTCGTCGTCTTCGCCCACCTGACCGGCAGCCGCTGACGACGGTCGTCGCGGCGCGTGTGCACCGCCGCTCCCCCGCGTGACCGCGTCCGCCGTCCGCGCGGCCCTCCTCCTCACCGTCCGCACCGTCTCTCCCCCGGATCCCTCACATCCATCCCCCGCCCCCGAAGAGGGCAGCGTTCCTCGTGGGAAACAGCGGTGATGCGGCCGGGTAACGTCGGCCGCGCACGCTCCTGACATGACCTCGGATACGCGCGCGGCGACGACCGGCACCGGCCGCGGGGCCACCCGCCCTGTCCGCACCGCCCGCCCCGCCCGGCGGCCCGGCGTGCAGGGTGCGCCCGGCGCGCCCGGCGTGCACGGCCCGCTCGGCGCGCACGGCCCGCTCGGCGCGCACGGTGCGCTGGGCGTGCTCGGTGGCGCCTGTGGGTCGTCGGGGGCGCCCGCTTCCGACGAGGGGCACCGCCGGTGCGGCCGCCGGGCGGCCCGTGCCGGCGAGGTACCGACCGGCCGCCGCCGCACCCCCGAGGTGAACACCGAGACCACCGGATGCGCCGGGGCCACCGGATGCGCCGGGAGCGCCGGGATCAGCGGATGCTCCGCACATGCGGACGGCAGGGCGATCGCATACGACACGCCGGTCCCGGCCGCCGGATCCCGCCCCCGCCCCCGCCCCACGGCGCTCCGGCCACAGCGCCGGCGCACTCGCCGCTGCTCGCCCCCGCCGCGCCAGCCGCTCACCCACGATGGAGGCTCCTGATGACCGCCACCCCCGGGGCCACCACCCCCACGCTCGTGCTCGTCGGTCACGGCATGGTCGGCCAGCGCTTCCTCGAAGCCCTCGCCGAGCGCGGGCTCACCGCCACGCACCGCGTGGTCGTCCTGTGCGAGGAGCCGCGTCCCGCGTACGACCGCGTCGCCCTCACCTCGTACTTCTCGGGCCGGACCCCCGAGGAGCTCTCCATGACCGACCCGGACTTCATCGACGCGCACGGCATCGAGCTGTACGTGGGCGACCCGGCGGAGACCATCGACCGGGCGGCGCGGACGGTGACGGCCAGGTCCGGCCGGGTCTTCGCGTACGACACGCTCGTGCTCGCCACCGGCTCGTACCCGTTCGTGCCTCCGGTCCCCCACAAGGACGCGACCGGCTGCTTCGTCTACCGCACGATCGAGGACCTGCTGGCGATCGAGGAGTACGCGCGGACGGCGTCGACCGGTGCCGTGGTCGGCGGCGGGCTGCTCGGCCTGGAGGCGGCCGGCGCGCTGCAGGGGCTCGGACTCACCTCCCACATCGTGGAGTTCGCGCCGCGGCTGATGCCGGTGCAGGTGGACGAGGGCGGTGGCGCGGCCCTGCTGCGCACCATCGAGGAGATGGGCCTGACGGTCCACACCGGTGTCGGCACGCAGGAGATCGTGGTCGGCGCCGACGGTGCCGTGACCGGCATGAAGCTGTCCGACGGGTCCGAACTCGCCACCGACCTGGTGGTGTTCAGCGCCGGTGTCCGCCCGCGCGACCAGCTCGCCCGGGACTGCGGCCTGACGGTCGGCGAGCGCGGCGGCATCGCGGTCGACGAGCGGTGCCGCACCGTGTCCGACCCGCGTGTGTTCGCGATCGGTGAGTGCGCGCTGGCGGCGGACGGCCGGGTGTACGGGCTGGTGGCGCCGGGGTACGAACAGGCGGAGACGGCGGCGGCGACGATCGCCTCGGACGAGGCGGCCTTCACCGGCGCCGACCTGTCCACCAAGCTGAAGCTGCTCGGCGTGGACGTCGCCTCCTTCGGGGACGCCCACGGCACCGCCGAGGGCTGCCTGGACGTCGTGTACTCCGACGCCCGTTCCGGCCTGTACAAGAAGCTGGTCATCGGCCGGGACGGCACCCTGCTCGGCGGCATCCTGGTCGGCGACGCGGACGCGTACGGCACCCTGAAGGCCCTCACCGGCTCCGTGCCGCCGGTCGCCCCCGAGTCGCTGGTGCTGCCGGCCGGCGCGAGCGGCGGCGCCCAGCTCGGACCGTCCGCGCTGCCGGACGACGCGATCATCTGCTCGTGCAACAACGTCACCAAGGGCACGATCCGCGGCGCGGTCACCGAGCACCGGTGCACGACCGTGCCCGAGGTGAAGAAGTGCACCAAGGCCGGTACCACGTGCGGCAGTTGCGTCAAGGTGCTCGGACAGCTGGTCGACGCCGAGCTGGCGGCGTCCGGCGTCGAGGTCGACAAGGGGCTGTGCGGCTGCTTCGGGCAGACCCGCGAGGAGCTGTACGAGATCGTCCTCGCGCTGCGCATCGGCAGCTACCGGGAACTGCTCGACCGGTACGGCCGGGAGGGCGCCCGGGGCGGCGACGGCTGCGAGGTCTGCAAGCCGGCGGTGGCGTCGGTCATCGCGTCCCTCGCCCCGACGATCGGCGTGAGCGGTTACGTCCTGGACGGCGAACAGGCGGCACTGCAGGACAGCAACGACCACTTCCTCGCCAACCTCCAGAAGAACGGCTCGTACTCGGTCGTCCCGCGCATCCCCGGCGGTGAGATCACCCCCGAGGGGCTGATCACGATCGGCGAGATCGCCCGCGACTTCGGCCTCTACACGAAGATCACCGGAGGTCAGCGGATCGACATGTTCGGTGCGCGAGTGGAGCAACTTCCGTTGATCTGGACGCGTTTGGTGGACGCCGGCTTCGAGTCGGGCCACGCGTACGGGAAGGCCCTGCGGACCGTGAAGTCCTGCGTGGGCTCCACCTGGTGCCGGTACGGCGTCCAGGACTCGGTCCGGATGGCGATCGACCTGGAGCTGCGCTACCGGGGGCTCAGGTCGCCGCACAAGCTCAAGTCGGCCGTGTCTGGCTGCGCCCGCGAGTGCGCGGAGGCCCAGTCGAAGGACTTCGGTGTGATCGCCACCGCGAACGGCTGGAACCTGTACGTCGGCGGCAACGGCGGTGCCACCCCGCGCCACGCGGACCTGCTGGCGAAGGACCTCTCCGACGCCGAACTGGTCAGGCTGATCGACCGTTTCCTGATGTTCTACATCCGTACGGCCGACCGCCTGGAGCGTACGTCGACCTGGCTGGAGCGGATCCCGGGCGGCCTGGACCACGTCCGGGACGTGGTGGTCGAGGACTCCCTCGGCATCTGCGAGGAGCTGGAGTCGCTGATGGCGGCGCACGTCGCCCACTACGCGGACGAGTGGGCGTCGACCATCGCCGACCCCGAGAAGCTCGCCCGGTTCGTGTCCTTCGTCAACGCCCCGGACACCCCCGACCCGGTGGTCGGCTTCGTGCCCGAGCGCGAGCAGATCAAGCCCGACCTGCCGCTGCTGTCCATCGGCCTGCGCCGCGCCGACGACACGGCGTCCGTCCTGGAAGGAAGCACCCAGCGATGACCCTGGCACCCGAGACCACCGGCCTGAAGGTCCAGCTCCAGCTGGCGGACCGCTGGTTCACGGTCTGCGACCTGAGCCTGCTGACCCCCGGCCGGGGCGTGGCCGTCCTGCTCCCGGACGGCCGTCAGGCCGCCGTCTTCCGCGACCGCGCCGACCGCCTCTACGCCATCGACAACCGCGACCCGTTCGGCGGCGCGGCGGTCCTCTCCCGCGGCCTGACCGGCACCCACCGGGGCCGCCCGTTCGTGGCCTCCCCGCTGCTGAAGCAGCGCTTCGACCTGGAGACCGGGGCGTGCCTGGACGACGAGACGGTACGGGTGACGGCGTACGAGGTACGGGCCGCCTAGAGCGGTGGCAGCGCCCCAGCGTCGGCGGATCGGCGCCGGCGGACCGGCATCGGCGGACCGGCACGGGGTAGGTCCGGCGGCCTGCAGGTCGGTGAACGGCGCACCCGGGGTGCGCGGCGGCGTACCCCCCAGGGCCGCGTAGGGTGCCGGGATGATCGGCATTCCAGAGGCACTGGTGCGGGGCACGATCGACCGCGAGGGTGACCGCGGAGCGGCATGGATCACCGAGCTGCCGGCAGTGGTGGAGGACTTGTTCCAGCGCTGGGACTGCGTGCCCGACGGCGCGGTGACGCACGGCGGTGTGGGGGTGATCGTCCCGGTCCGACTGCGGTCCTCGGGCCGCCCCTGCGTCGTCAAGGTGTCCTTCCCGCACCCCGGCAACGTCCACGAGCCGGACGCGTTCGAGGTGTGGGCGGGCCGTGGCGCAGTCCGCCTCCACCGGCGCGACGACGCCCGCTTCGCCCTCCTCCTGGAGCGCGCCCACCTGTCGCCGCTGGCGGTGCTGGAGCCCGACGACGAGACGGTGATGACGATCGCGGGCCGCCTGAACCATCGCCTCGCCGTCCCGGCACCACCGGGCCTGCCCCGGCTGCGGGACCGCGCCGACGCATGGGTGGCGGAGCTGCGGGCGAACGCCGCCGAGCTGCCCCACGCACTGCCGCCCCGCGCCCTGGACGCGGCCGTCGCCACCGCCCGCGAACTGGGCCCGGTCCAGCCGGACACCCTCGTCCACGGCGACCTGCACGCGCGCAACATCCTGCGGGCGGACCGGGAACCGTGGCTGGCGGTCGACCCGAAGGGCTGTGCGGGAGACCCGGCGTACGACGGCGGCACGCTTCTCAAGTCCCGCGCGCTGAACCTGATGGGGTCCGACGATCTCCCGAGGACCGCGCACCGCCTCCTGGAGGTGTTCGCCGAGGCCGCGGAGCTCGACCGCGAACGCGTGCGCCGCTGGGCCCAGTTGCACGCCGTCCAGGCGGCGTTCTGGGGCCGCCGGCACGGCTTCCGCATCGCGCGGTCCGGCCCCCGGCTCGACCGGATCACCCGGTTCGCGGACAGCCTCGCGGAGGCGCTGGTCGTCTAGCCGGAGACGCCCTCCCCCGCTCGCCCTCCCGTCACCGCCGCCTCGCGGTTTTCACCGGCCCCGCCCTGCCCCGGGAGGGCGCCGTCACCCCTCCACGACCCCGTACAGCAGCAGGTCGATGAGCCGGCCGGCCAGTTCGCGCTGTCCCTCGTTCGCCGCCATCAGGCTGATCCCCCCGAGCGACATCAGCACGTCACGCGCGTCCACCCCCGGCCGGGCCACCGAGGCACCCTCCGCCGCGGCCAGCAGGTGCGCGATCGCGTCGACCAGGAGCGTCCGGGTGTGCAGCTTCTCGCTCTCGTCGGTCAGGATCACCCGCAGGACGTCGGCCATCCCCTGTTTCGCCGCCATGAAGTCGATGAAGCGCTCCATCCACGTCCGCAGCGCCGCCACCGGCGGGAGCGCGGCCGCCAGTTCGTCAGCCGCCTCGCACAGGCGCCGCACCTCGTGTCGGTAGACCGCCTCGATGAGCAGTTCCTTCGACGGGAAGCGGCGATAGAGGGTGCCGACGCCGACGCCCGCACGGCGGGCGATGTCCTTGACCGAGGCGCCCGCCCCCTCGTGGGCGAACGCCGCTGCCGCGGCCTCCAGCAGCCGGTCCTCGTTGCGCTGCGCGTCCGCGCGCAACGGCCTGCGGGACGTCGCCGCGCCTTCCTCGGTGCCGGTCAACCCAGACCCCTCCTCGTCACCACCACTTGCAACCGGAACCGGTTCCGCTTACCGTCGAAGGGTCAACCGGAACCAGTTCCGGATATGAGGGTACGACGGCCCCTGCTCCCCTGCCACCGGCCGCGCCCGCAGCAGCCCCGTCCCACCACCCGCCTGGAGAACCCCGTGTCCCACCCCCTCTTCACCACCCCCTTCGGAGCCCACAGCACCGCCGGCGAGGTGCTCTCCGGCGTCGGCCTCGGCGGCAGACGCGCCGTCGTCACCGGCGGAGCCTCCGGCATCGGGCGCGAGACCGCCCGCGCCCTCGGCGCCGCCGGCGCCGAGGTCACCATCGGCGTCCGCGACCTCGCGGCAGGCGTACGGGCCGCCGAGGAGATCGCCCCGCCGAGCGGACCGGGCAGCGTACACGCCGCCCTCCTCGACCTTGCCGACCAGCGCTCCGTCCGCGCCTTCACCGACGCTTGGCAGGGCCCCCTGCACGTCCTCGTCCTCAACGCCGGCGTCATGGCCACACCGCTCCAGCGGACGCGGGAGGGCTGGGAGATGCAGTTCGCCACCAACCACCTCGGCCACTTCGCCCTCGCCACCGGTCTGCACGGCGCCCTCGCCGCGGCCCACGGCGCGCGCGTCGTCGCAGTCAGCTCGGTCGGCCACGTCAACGGCGACGTCGTCCTCGACGACGTCAACTTCGAGCGGCGTCCCTACGACCCGTGGGCGGCCTACAGCCAGTCCAAGACGGCGAACGTCCTGTTCGCCGTCGAGGCGGCCCGCCGCTGGGCCCCGGACCTGATCACCGTCAACGCGCTCAACCCCGGCCGGATCACCAGCACCCGGCTCGGCCGCCACATCGGGGACATCTCCAACAGCCCGGCCGCGTTCGACGCCACCAGCACCGACGTGTCCTGGAAGGACATCGCACAAGGCGCCGCCACGTCGGTGCTGCTCGCCGCCTCCCCACTGGTCGAGGGCGTGACCGGCCGGTACTTCGAGGACTGCGTCGAGGCCGGCCCCCACCGGCCCGGCATCCGCCGAGGGGTGGCGGCCCACGCCCTGGACCCCGGTCGTGCGGCTCGCCTGTGGCAGCTCTCCACCGACCTGCTCGCCGCCCCGGCCGCCGTCTGAGGCCCGCGCCCGTCGGCCAGGGGCCCGCGGTGCCGTCAGCCGACCCGCCGCAGCGCCTGGGGCGTGAGGTCGGCGAGGGCCGGGTAGCCGTCGACGGCCATGAGCAGGTCGGCCTCGGCGAGCAGCGCGCGCAGCACGTGGACGAGGCCCGCCTCACCGCCGAGGGCCAGGCCGTAGGCGTACGGGCGGCCCACGCCCACGGCCGTCGCACCCAGCGCGATCGCCTTGATGACGTCGGCGCCGGACCTGACCCCGGAGTCGAAGAGGACGGGCAGGCCGTCGGCGGCCTCCACCACCCCCGGCAGCGCGTCGAGGGCGGGCAGTCCTCCGTTGGCCTGCCGGCCGCCGTGGTTGGAGCAGTAGATGCCGTCCACGCCCGCGTCCTTGGCGCGGCGGACGTCCTCGGGGTGGCAGATGCCCTTGAGGATCAGCGGCAGGTCGGTGAGCGACCGCAGCCAGGGCAGGTCGTCCCAGGTGAGCGGGTTGCCGAAGACACCCGCCCAGAGCGCGACCGTGCCCTGCGGGTCCTCCTCGGGGTCACGGCCGCCGAGGAGGGCGCGGAAGACGGGGTCGCTGGTGTAGTTGGCCAGACAGTTCCCGCGCAGTTGCGGGAAGTTGCCGGTGCCCAGGTCGCGGGGGCGCCAGCCGGTGATCCAGGTGTCCAGGGTGACCACGATGCCCTTGAATCCCGCCTTCTCGGCCCGGTGCACCAGGCTCTCGGCCAGCTGCCGGTCGGTGGGGGTGTAGAGCTGGAAGAAGCCCGGGGTGGCGCCGAACTCCGCGGCCACCTGCTCCAGCGGGTCGACGCTCAGCGTCGAGGCGACCATCGGCACGCCGGTACGGGCGGCGGCGCGGGCGACGGCGAGGTCGCCGTGTCCGTCCTGCGCGCACAGCCCGATCACCCCGACCGGGGCCATGAACAGCGGCGAGGGCAGCCGTATCCCGAACAGGTCGACGGACAGGTCCCGCGCCACGGCCCCGACCAGCATGCGCGGCACCAGCCCCCACCGCTCGAACGCGCTGACGTTGGCCCGCTGCGTCCGCTCGTCACCGGCGCCGCCCGCGACGTACGAGCGCACCGACGGGGGCAGCGCGGCCTGGGCCAACGGCTCCAGCTCGGCGTACGACATCGGGAACCGCGGTAGCACTCCGCGCAGCCCGTCGAGGTAGATCTCGTTCTGGTAGTCGGCGAACGCCATGATCCGGCCCTTCCTCACGACGGAGCCCGGCGGGGTGCGGGCCCGGTGGATCGTCAAGGGGAGGATGGCGCACAACGGCGTGCCGGCGCAGGATGCGGGGCGTGAAGTCCACCCCGGTGCGGGGAGCGCCGGAGAGGGACGGCCTCGGCCTGCTCTGAGCGGCCGGCGGGTCCGGAGCGGCCGGAGCCGCCCGGAGCGCGGGTGAACGACCGTCAACGGGCTGGACGACGGCTTGACCAGGGTCTGGCTAGGCGGCCTCGGGCCGCCCCGCGGTCAGGCCCGGGTCGGGCTCCGGTGCGTCCCCGGACCAGAGGAGCTCGTCCGCCGGGAAGTCCGGGGCCTGGAAGGGCTGTGTCGTCGGAGGCGGCGACACCGCGGTGGGACGGGTGGGGTGCCCTTCCAGGGCGGAGAACAGCGAGGTGGTGTCGATGAGAGGGTCTGCCTTTCGTCACAGGTCTCCGGGCTCGGCGGCCCTAGAGCTTGGTCATCTTGGCGTACGGGCTCGGGATCCGCAGCTGCGCGGAGCCGAAGTCCACGAGCGCGGCGATGCCGTCCTCGACGCCGACGACCCGGCCGAGGCCGTACACGTCATGTGAGACCTGGTCCCCCGTCGCGAAGTGCTTGGGAGCCGGTGCGACCGGGGCCTTGAAGGGGCTGGTGGGCAGATGACGCTTCGGTGCCGCGGGTTTGGTCATGACTCAGTATGAGCCCACCGCGCACCCCCTCCGCTGTGGCCATCGGCACAGATCACCCGGAAAACCCCGTGCGCCCCACCCCTGACCTGCTGTGACCTGCTCTTTCGTGCCCCGATGAAGCCCCGGCAAATACTCGCACCACGGCGCACGAAGGGTTCAGTGTGATCGAGGGCTTGGCATGACCGAGCCTCATCTGTCACGGCAGCTGTAGTTCCGGCGCGTGTGCTGGTCAGCGGCTTGCGGGGGCCGGCGTAGTCATGGACACGGCCACCGAGGAGATGGTCGCCGGGCTGCTGGCGGAGGTGGACACGCGTAACTGCTGGACGCTGGCTGAGGCCCTCGGGCATCCAGGCCCGCACCGGCTGCAGCACCTGCTGTCACGGGCGAGATTCGGCCATGACCGGGCCCGGGAGGACATCGCCCGCCTGATCGTGCGTGAACTCGCGGGGCAGGACGTAGTACTGGTCGCGGACGAGACCGGGGACGCGAAGTCCTCGGCCGGCTGTGTCGGCGCCGGCCGCCAGTACTCCGGCGCGATCAAAGGCGTCGGACGATGCCAGGTCGCCGTGCCCCTGGCCGCGGTCACCGCGTCGGTGCGGGTGGTGATCGACCGGGTGTTGTATCTGTCGAAGGACTGGGCCGCAGATGAAGAACGTCGTGAAGTGGCCGGCGTCCCGGAGGAGTTCATGTTCGCGACGAAACTGCAGCAGACCGCCGCCATGGTCAAAAACGCGCTTGAGCCGGGTGTCCGGGCAGGCTGGTTCACCGGTGACGAGGTGTACTGCGGCCGTGGACTGCGCAAGGATCTGCGGGAACTCGGCCTCCGCTACGCGGTCGGTGTGTCTCACACGTACACGGTCACAGATGGAGCGGGCCGCAGGTGGAAGGCCCGCCAGATGATCAACGAAGTGCTGCCGCACCAGTGGATGCGCATGCGGACGGGACACGGAACGGCATCCGCGCCGCCGGAGTCGGAGAGGGTGACCTCGACGGCGGGGTACGCCTCCTGATACTCCCGCAGCAGGCCGAGCTGGTCGATGTTCCCG
>NZ_JBFAXI010000101.1:0-29226 GCF_040680735.1 Streptomyces sp. NPDC051987
TCGGGGCCGACGATCGCGTCCACGTTCTGGAAGAAGACGATGCCCTTGTGCATCGGGTGCGACCAGTCGACGTTCTTCGACTCGTCCTCGTGCTCACGGAAGTTGCCGGAGGTGTGGAAGAACTTCTTCGGCACGATCGGCGCCCGCAGCGTCACGTCGTCGAGCCGCAGTCGCTCGCCGGCCTCCGCGACCTTCCCCCCGCGCTCGAAGTACTCGCGTGTGGATCCGGTCGCCAGGGGTATGACAAGCCGCTCCTCCAGCTCCAGCCTGCCGACCCGGCCGCCGTCGAAGGTGACCAGTTTCATGATGTCCCGCTTTCCGGTTCGGGGGTGGTGTGTTCTCCGGCGAATACACGCAGTTGCAGGGCGAGCAGCCCGTAGTAGCCGACCAGGGTGGTGAGTTCGAACAGGCCCCGTTCCCCCCACGCGGCCACCGTGCCGACGCGCTCGGGGTCGCTCAGGGTGCCGGTTCGGGTCAGCGCGGTGGTCGCGAGCAGTGCGGCCCGCTCGGCCGGGTCCGGCAGCTCCGGCAGGTCTTCGGCGCGCAGGGTGTGGAGCTCGGCTTCGGTGAGGCCGCAGGCGCGGCCCGCGGCCTCGTGGGCCTCCCGCTCGAAGGCACTCCCCCAGTGCCCGGCAACGGCGAGGATGGCCCTTCAGGGGCGACAGGGCGTCAGACGAGGGTGCGGCCGCCGTCCACGTAGAGCACCTGCCCGGTGACGAACGATGCGCGAGCGGAGGCGAGGAACAGCACGGCCCCGACCACGTCCTCCGGTCTCCCCAGGCGGCCGGGCGGGCACGCTGCCGTGTCCGGCCTCGCGCATCAGCCGGCCCGCGGCGCGTCCGGTCCAGAACGCGGTCGACAGGTTCAGGGTCGGGATGCGATCCCACACCTCGTCGGGTGTGTCCACCACCGGACGACGGTCGTTCGCGCCGACGGCGTGCACCAGCACGTCCAGGCCACCGAGCTCGCGGGCGGCCGTGGTGACCGCCCGCTCGCACTCCTCGGACGACGTGAGGTCCCCGGTGAGGGTCCGTACAGCGACGTCCGCGCAGGCAGGATCGTCGCGCAGGGCCTCCAGCCGGCTCTCGTCCGCGTCGACGACCGTCAGCCGTGCGCCGGCCTCCGCCAGGCCACGGACGCAGGTGGTGCCCAGTCCTCCGGCCCCGACGACCAGCGCGCTGCGGCCGTCGAGACCGAGCCACCCCGGCGCAGGACTCCGTGGCCGGCTCGGCGCAGCCATCAGGTCAGCTCGGTTCCGGCCCCGGCCGCCACCCGCCGGTAGTCGGCCCCCAGATTCCCCAGCCCGGCCTGCAGCATGATGTCCACCAGCTCGTTCCCGGCCTCGCTGAGCCCTCCGTCGTGGATCGGCAGCACACGCCGGGGTTTGACCTCGCGAAGGTAGTCGACGACTTCGCCGGTTTTGGACCACGGGCCGTGGACGGGCACGAGGAGGGTGTCCACCGGACTCGTGGGCACGGTGAACGCGTCGCCCGGGTGGAAGACTGCCGCGCCGGGGCTCCCCACCCGGAAGCCGACGTTCGTGACCCGCGGGAAATCCGGGTGGATCTCGGCATGCAGTTCCCCGTGCACCTCCACCTCGATGCCCGCGATGTCGAAGGCGTCCCCGTCACCGACGACGGTGACCCGGCCGCCTCCCAGCCCACCGAGCTGATCCGCCACGGACCGGTTGGCCCAGATCCGCAGAGCGGGGTCGGCCCCGGCGGCCGCGCGCAGCACGGACTCGGCGAAGTGGTCCGGGTGCTCGTGCGTCACAAGGACCGCGTCGGCTCCGTCGAGCGCCCGGGGATCGGACCAGGTGCCGGGGTCGACGACGATGACGACACCGTCCTGCTCCAGCCGGACGCAGGCGTGTCCGCGCCTGTCGAGTCGCATGGGTGCGCTCACTTCGCCAGTTCGGAGGCCGGCACCCAGGTGCCGTGGAAGCCGTACCGCAGCCGGAAGGGAATCTTCACCGTGGCGATCGGGCCGGCGGCGATGTCCAGGGCATCGAGGATGACCATGTCGTGCCGCATCTCGTCGCGCCGGCCGACCAGGGTGAGCAGGTAGCCCTCGCCCTCGTCCGCCTCAGCCGACTTCGGGACGAAGACCGGCTCCTCGGGCGCGGCGTGCTCGCCGGCGGACCAGTGGGTCTGCTGCCCGGTGCTGTCGTCGCGGTGGATGATCGCGTTGAGCGGCGGGCCCATCGGGCCGATCTCGCACATCGGCTCCTCGTGGATCATGCCGCCGACCCAGGCGTGCCGGTTCTTCTCCATCAGCACCCGGGGGTCGACCCGGGGCATGTCGCCCGGCGACGTGAGGAGTTGCTCGCTGCGGTAGATGTCGGTGGCATCGTCCCAGTGGGCGGCGCCCTGGGTGAGGTCGAACGTCCAGCGCTCCAGGAACGGCGGCTCTTCGGGCAGCAGGCCGACGGTCGTCTTCGGGAACTGCGAGAACCAGCCGGACTTGGTGACGAAGTGGTCGCCGACGAGAGTGTCGCCGTCCGTCCAGGCGTTCAGGGAATGTCCCTCCATGACCCGTTCGCTGCGGAACCACTTGATGCCGCTCACGCCCTCCTCACGCGGGATGATCGCGGCGTAGGCATCCCTGTTCGGGTCCCACAGGCAGAACTGCTCATCGTGTTTCATCCACTCCTCGTCGATGATCATGGGCGTGATGGTGAAGACGAAGTGCTCGCGGGTGACGAGCCAGTCGTGCACCATCGAGGAGTACGGCACCTCGAAGGACTGCGCCCGGGTGACCTTGCCCTCGGCGGAGATCTCGTAGATGTGGATCTGCTTGTCCGGCCGGCCGGAGGCGTTGTAGGCGAAGGCCACCAGTTCGCCGGTGCGCGGGTCGTGCTTGGGGTGCGCGGTGAAGGTACGGCCGGGAATCTGGCCGGAGAAGTCGTAGACGCCCTTCGTTTCCAGGGTCACCGGGTCCAACTCGTACGGAAGAGCCGCTTCCTTGAGCGCGAGCAGCTTGCCCGCGTGCCAGATGATCGAGGTGTTGGCGTTGCCGTCGTCGATGCCGGCGACGGACGGGTCGTCGGTGTAGGGGTTGCGGTAGGCGCCGAAGAGGGCCTGGCGGGCCTTGCGTTCGAGTTGGAACCGCTGGGTGCGCACGTACTTGGTCTTCAGATCGGCGTGGCCGTTGTCGAACCGCACCATGTGGATCATGCCGTCGCCGTTGATGTACGTGTCGTTGGGAAACCGCGGCGGGTACTGGGTGTCCGCGGCGGCGCGGTAGAAGGCACCGGACAGCTCGGGGGGTATACGGCCCTCGACCTCCAGGTCGTACACGTCCGCCTCGATCCTCGACGGGGCGAAGAACCCCCGGAACTTCGGCGTGTCCGGCCATGTCATGGTCTCCGGAGGCGGCTGGGTGCCCACCAGTTCCTGTCCGGGCGTTCCGTCGGGCTGCGTCGTTGCAGTGGCCATGGCTCTCTCCCCTGTGGCAGGGTTGGATCAAGCGAAGGATTTGATTGATGTGCCCGTTGAGGGCGGCGCGCCGCTGCGGGATCGGGCCCTGAAAGGTTTGACGAACAGCCCTGGCAGCGCGACTTGACCATCATGCCCCCGAGGTTTTTTCGACGTCCAACACTGAAACACGCACGCAATGATCGGAGTCTGCGATGGATGTGCGGCAGATGGAATACGCGGTGGCCATCGCCGACGAACTCAACTTCACCCGTGCCGCGGCGCGCTGTCGCATCGGGCAGTCCGGGCTGAGTCACCAGATCACCCAGCTCGAACGAGAGATCGGGACCCTGCTGTTCGAACGAACCAGCCGCAGCGTCCGCCTGACCCAGGCCGGGCAGACCTTCGTCGCCTTCGCACGCCGGGTACTCAATGCCGTCCAGGAGATGCACGCAGACATCGCCTCGCTCGACGGGCCCGTGCGAGGGCGGCTGCGCATCGGCTCGCTGACGCTCACGGCCGGGAACATCGACCAGCTCGGCCTGCTGCGGGAGTATCAGGAGGCGTACCCCGCCGTCGAGGTCACCCTCTCCGACTCCGGCGGCGCGGATGCCGCCGCCCAGCTGCTGACCGGTGAACTGGAGGTCGCCGTCATCGGCCTGCACGAGCATCAGTTGCCCCCGGGCATCGCGTACCACCTGCTGCGCCTCGTACCGCTGGTGGCCGTGGTGGGCCGCCGGCACCGGCTGCGCGGGAGCGGCGTCACAGATGTGGGCAGGCTGGCCGACGAACGCTTCCTCGAATGCGTTCCCCCCGATGCCGGTTTGCGTGCGCAGGTGGATGCCGCCTTCCACCGGGCGCGGGCCCGCCGCCGGAGTGTCTGCTCACTGCGCAGCGCGGGAGACCTCGCCTCCCTGGCACTCGAGGGCATCGGCGTGACCGTCGTACCCCGCCCGGTGGCCGAGGCCATCGTCCCGGCCGAGCACGCCGAGTGCGTACTGCGCCTGGACGACCCGCAGGCACTCCAGCCGTTGGCCCTCGCTCATCGCGACCCCGCCCCATCCTCACCGGCCGCCCAGGCGTTCCTGCGTATGGCCCTGGCACGCCTGCCAGGGCCAGGCACACCCGGGCCGGCGGCGGCACCGACCGAGTGGGCCGCCGAGTAGCAGCGCCGGGTGAGGTCGATCCGCACGCGACGACCGTCCTGAGCGCGTCCTGCCTCAGGCGTGAGGCGACGGAGCCGCTCGGTCGGCCTCCGAGAACGCCACCCATGGGCTCACCGTCGCACGCCCGGGCCGGCACCGGCATCGTGTGCAGCACTCACCAGTCCGTGGCCGAAGCGCCTCGGGCCGGATGGCGCCCTGTCCCCAGCGGTGCCGCCTCACCACGGGCGGGTGAGGCGGCTGCTGATCTCCAGGGCGAGCCTCAGCCCGAGTTCGTCGTCACCGAGGGCGCGGCCGAGCAACTCCTCGGCGCGTCTGACGCGGTAGGCCACGGTGGTGGGGGCGATGTGGAGGCGCTCTGCGGCGGCGATCCGGCTGCGGCCGAAGGCGAGGTAGAGACGCAGTGTCTCGCGCAACTCAGCCGCTTTCGCGCTGTCCTCGCCGAGATCACCGAGAGTGTCCTCGACGAACCAGCGGGCGTGTTCCCGGTTGGCGGTGACGAGCGACACCACGGCGACGTCGTCGTAGTCGCACAGGTGTGGTCTGCTGTCGGTGCGAGCGACGTGCTCGGCCTCCCTGGCTCGCAGATGGCTGCGCCGGAATCCTTCCAGGCCACGGTCGACGGGCCCGAGGGCCAGGTACAACTCCGGTGCGAGCGCCTCCCGCAACCGGCCGGCCACGTCCGCCGGCGGCGGCTCCCTCCAGCACAGCCACATCCACAACGTGTCTGCGTCACCGGGCACCGCCAGGAACGCCGGTGCCCGAACGGCATGGGCCAGTTCGGTGGCCGTCCCACGCAGCGTGTCGAGGGCCCCGGTGGTGTCGGCCGACGCCGTCTCGGGCATCCACACGACCGCGGCGCGATGGTGCTGCGCCAGGCGGATGGTCAGGATGCCTTCCGCGTCCGCTGTGCGTACCGGGTGTCCGGCGAGAATCTCGTCGATCATCCGGCGGCGGACGGCGGCAACGCTGCCGAGCCAGCGTTCCCGCTCCGCCTCGTACTCCAGGGCTGCCTGCCGGGCGAGGGCATTGACGTAGGCGAAGGCGAGGTCACTCACCCTGCGGACGGTGCCGGGCCACTCGGCCGGGGCGAGTGAACGCTCGAGTTCGGCCAGCAGCGCTTCATAGGTGTGGGCGTGGGACATCCACATGGCGCGTAGTACCTGGTCCAGGGGGATGTCGAAGCGCACGATGTCGCGGATCTGGCTCATGGCCTCGGCCGGCACCACCACCCGGTCGGTCGGCAGGTCCTGTCCGAGCGCGCGGAGCAGTGCCAGCGCGCACGACTCGCATGCCCCGCGCAGGTGCTGAGCGCCGTCGTGAAGACGGGCCAACGATGTCGTGGAGCCCAGATCCTCCAGCACTTTGTCCGTGGCGTGTGCGGCGACTTCGATGGCCCAGGCGACGGGCGCGCCGCCCAACTCCGCCCGAGCCGCTGCCACCGTGGCCGCGGAGCAGCAGGGGGAAGTGATGCCGCGGGGGCGCAGCCCCTGGATCCAGTCGTTCGCCACGGCGGCCTCTCGTCGGTCGTACCGTCATGCTCCATCGTCCGACGATCCCGGAGAGCGCCATCTGTCGTCGGACGACAGTCACCCCCGAGTTCATTGTCGCCCGACGGCAAGAAAGCCGACGGGTTGTGGTCTGTACTGGAGATCCACAGTAACGGCGTGGGACACGCCGTCCAGCGTCAGGGCGTTGCCGTGCGTGGTCGGCGCAGGCCGCGCGCGGCAACGGTCGTGTCTCCAGTACGGGCCGCCCGGCGCCACCTGCTCTCCGACGACAGGAGCCGCATCATGACCAAGCCCTTTCCCCGCAGCCCGCAGATGTCCGGCTGGGAAGCCCCGCAACGGTTCGAAGGAGACCTCTACGATCTCGAGATCGAGGGCGAGGTGCCCGCAGATCTCAACGGGTCATTCTTCCGCGTGGCACCGGATCCGCAGTATCCCCCGCGCATGGGAGACGACATCTTCATCAACGGGGACGGCTCCGTGAGCGCGTTCCGCATCGAGGACGGTCACATCGACTTCAAGACGCGCTACGTGCAAACCCCCCGCTATCTCCGGGAGCGCGAAGCGCGTGAGTCCCTCTTCGGTCTTTACCGCAATCCGTACACGAACGACCCGAGTGTGGCGGGACTGAGCAACACCACCGGCAACACCAACGTCGTGATGCACAACGGGCTGCTGTGGGCGCTGAAGGAGGACAGCCTGCCGATCGCCATGGACCCTCTGACGCTGGAGACGATCGGCCAGTCCGACTTCGCCGGCCAGGTCCGCAGCCAGACCTTCACCGCGCACCCCAAGTTCGACCCCGGGACCGGCGACATGTACTGCTTCGGCTACGAAGCCGGCGGACTGGCGTCGTCGGACATCGCCTACTACGTGATCGATCCGTCCGGGAAGGTCAAGCACGAGGCGTGGTTCACCATGCCCTACCCCGGCATGGTGCACGACATGGCCATCACCGAGAACTACGTCCTCTTCCCCGTCGCCCCGTTCACCAGTGACCTGGAACGGATGAAGGCGGGAGGCCTGCACTGGCAGTGGGAGCCGGGACTGGACGTGGTCTACGGCGTCATCCCCCGCGACGGAGGGGCCGAGGACGTCCGGTGGTTCCGCGGGCCGAACGCCTTTGTCGGGCACACTCTCAACGCCTTCGAGGACCGCGGCAAGATCTACTACGACGTCCCGCTGACCAACGACAACGTCTTCGGGTTCTTTCCCGACGCGAAGGGGCGATCTCCTCTTCCCAGCGAACTCAAGAGCTCGGTCATGCGGGTCGAGATCGATCCCCGGCGGGCCGACCTGCGCGCGCAGGGCGAGGTGCTCGTCGACGCCCCCGCCGAGTTCCCGGCAGTCGACGACCGCTACCTGGCCACGGCCTACCGGCACGTGTTCCTCATGGGATTCGGTGGGGCGATGGACCTCGCGTCCGTGCCCGCGCAGCCGTACAACATGATGTTCAACGCGTTCCTGCACGTCGACGCGCACAACGGAGCCGTCCGCACGACCTGGGCCCCCGGCGCGGCGGCGACCGTCCAGGAGCCGGTCTTCGTGCCCCGGGGCCCGGGAGCCCCGGAGGGCGACGGATACCTGCTCGCTCTGGTGAACCGCCTCGACGAGGTGCGCAGCGACCTGGTGATCCTCGACGCGGAGCACATCGACGCCGGGCCGATCGCCACCGCGCGTCTGCCCTTCAGGATGAAGAACGCCCTGCACGGCAGCTGGGCCGCCGCGGAGGAGTTCAACCGCCCGTCCTGATCCGTTCCGCCCGGCCGGAACGGACATCAACTCCCCGCGATGTGCGGCCCGGCCGGGTTCTCCGTCGGCTCGGCACGGCATCGTCAGCCGTGACCGGGCCACCCGGACGACCGGCTGACCAACCTGGCCGTCCCCTCCGATCACCAGTGGCAGGAGCAGGAACCGGCCGAAGCCGACCTCTCCCTGTCCACCGGGAAGGTCGCCCACGGGGCCGGTTTCTCGCCCGGACAACGCCATCCTGCATCGCTGTGGCCCCCATCGCGGCCGACACCCACGAGACGACACCCGCTCAACCTGCTTGGCCCGGCCGTCCGACCAGGCCACCGCCGGTACCAGAGCCGACGACGGACACCTCACAAGGAGCCGACATGACCACGACGACTTCCCCGGCCGACGCGACGACCGCGTACAAGGCCAGCCTCCTCATCGGCGGGACCTGGACGGCCGCCGACCACGGGAGGACCACGGTCGTTGTCTCCCCGCTGGGAAAGGAGTACGACACAGACGTCGCGGCAGCCTCGACCGGTGATGCGGTCCGGGCCGTCCAAGCCGCGCAGGACGCCACCCTGACCTGGGGCACCTGGTCACCCGCCCGCCGCCGCAGAGTCCTGCACGACGCCGCCGGCCTGCTCCTCGAACGCAGCGATGAGATCGCCGCGTTGATGACCCACGAAATGGGAGCCACCGCCGCCTGGGCCGGATTCAACGTCCACGTCGCCCACGGCATGCTGGTCGAGGCGGCGGCCCAGGCCTATTCGGCGATCGGCGAGGTCATCCCCTCCGACGTCCCCGGCCTGACCGCGCTCGGCGTACGCCAGCCCGCCGGGGTCGTGCTGGGCATCGCCCCCTGGAACGCCCCGTTGATCCTCGGTGTCCGTGCCCTCGCCATGCCCCTCGCCTACGGCAACACGGTCGTCCTCAAGGCCTCGGAACAAGCCCCCCGCACCCAGGCGGCCATCGTCGCGGCCCTGCACGACGCCGGAATCCCGGCAGGTGCGATCAACCTGATCACCAACGCACCACAGGACGCCGCCGACATCGTGGAGACCCTCATCGCACAGCCGGCCGTCACCCGCGTCAACTTCACCGGCTCCACCCGCGTCGGCCGGATCATCGCCGAGCACGCCGCCCGCCACCTGACCCGCGTCGTCCTCGAACTCGGCGGCAAGGCCCCGATGCTGGTACTGGCCGACGCCGACCTGGACACCGCGGTCGACGCGGCTTGCTTCGGCGCCTTCATGAACCAGGGTCAGATCTGCATGTCGACCGAGCGGATCATCGTGGACCGGAGCGTCGCGGCGGAGTTCTCCGCCCGGCTGGCCGAGCGGGCCGCGGCCCTGGTCGTCGGTGACCCGCAGAACCCGGCAACCCAGATCGGGCCGCTCGCCAACGCGGCAGCGGCCGAACACGTCGGCGCGCTCATCGATGACGCGATCGCCACCGGGGCCGAGCGACTGGCCGGCGGCCCGTCCGAAGGCCTGTACGTTCCCCCGACCGTGCTGCGCGGCGTCATCCCGGCCATGCGCGTCTACTCGGAGGAGTCGTTCGGACCCATCGCCTCCCTCATCGAGGTCGACGGTGTCGACGAAGCCGTCACGGTCGCCAACGACACCGAATACGGACTGTCCGCAGCCGTCTTCAGCCAGGACACGGCGACCGCGCTGCAGATCGCGCAGCGCATCCGGTCCGGGATATGCCACATCAACGGCGCCACCGTCCACGACGAACCCCAGATGCCCTTCGGCGGGGTGGGAGCCAGCGGATGGGGACGCTTCGGATCCCGTGCCGCCCTCGAGGAATTCACCGAACTGCGCTGGATCACCGTCCAGTCCGGTCTCCGCCACTACCCCATCTGACTCTTTGCGCAGTCCGTAGGCGACGTGTGCACGGGGGCGGGCTGACGCCCCACGGCTTCGGCGTAGTCGACTGGCGTCCGATTTGTGGCTGAGCGAGGCCAACTTCCATGTGGTGCGAGACCGGCGCTCACCTTCCTCTCAGCCCTTGCTTCACCTATCGAGAGCAGCATCGCCGCCGGCCTCCGGCACAACGCCCGCGACGCCATTCCACCGCTCGCCCTCCTCGGACTCACATGGTCACGAAACGGACGTCAGGGAAGTCCGGCAGGGCAACTACGTGACGGACGCACCCCCGGAGAGCCCCTGACTCCCTGGTGGCCACCAGGGAGTCAGGGAGGCAACTTCCCAGGCCTCCCAGGGAGAGTCCTACGCAAGGTGCCTGATGGAGCGCGAGGGGAAGTCAGGCAACGTTTCCGCAGGTTAGAGTCTTGCCTGGTCACATTGCCTGCTAAGCGGCAGCCCCTGGTTCTCGGGGCGCTGCCGCTTCGGGGCGGCGCTGCCGGTTCAGGTCTACCAGGTGCCGACCATCTCGACGTAGGCCTCTCCGGTGACCTTCTTGCCCTCGTAGGTGCCGGCGGCGGATATCGTGCCTTCGTACGCCCCGCCGCCTTCGTCCTGGGCGTCGGTGCCCGTGACGCGGACGGCTAGGTGTGCCTTGAGCGAGGGAATGTCGACGCTCCAGCGGGTGGGGTAAGTCTTGCCGCTGGTGGGGCTGGTCCAGAACCTGTGGGCGCCGTCGGCGAGCGGCTTGACCGCTGCCAGTTCATAGGAGCCGTCCGGGTGCAGCACCGTGGCCCAGGAGTTCCCGGTCTTGCTGTTGCCGAAGTCCCAGACAGCCACCTTGTCGCCGTTCGAGAGGCGGAGGTCCATCCAGGTCCAGTGCATGGCCTTGTCGTTCAGGGACAGCCCGCCCCACTGACGGTCCAGCCAGGTTTCCCCGGATACCTTGTGTGTCTTGCCCCGGACGGCCAGAGTGCCGGTGGTCCGCATGGACGGGAAGGCGTACTCGTACTGCGTGTCGCCGAGCAGGGGGAAGGAGCCCGTGCCTGCGTATTTCAGTGCCGGGCCCTTGTTCTTGAGCTGGAAGTCGAGGGAACCCCACGGCGTCGTGGCCTTGACCGACATCTTGTGCGCGTCGCCCGTCCAGGTCAGGCCGGGCATTTTGATGTTGAGTCCCTTCGTGCTCCAGGTGTAGTCGTCCTTGGCGATCGCGCCCCGGTAGCTCTTGTACCAGCCAGTCTTCTGGTCACTGACCGTGACAAGCATCTGCCGACTGTCCACGTTGGGCTGATTCAGCGTCTGCACCAGCACACCGAACTTGTGGCCGTCGGCCTTCACCATGCTGTTGATGTAGATCGAGTCGCTCCACCCGGGGCCGGAGCCGGGGGTCTTCGCGGCGAGGTCGGCGGCGGGGTGGACCGCCTCCGGGATCCCCGCGTAGGTGGTGGTGGTGGACGTCGTGCGGCTGTCGCGGCCCGCGGCCTGGGCGGCCGGCATGAGAGCCGCGCCGAGTACTGCGGTGGCGGCGACGGCGACACCGGCGCTCGTCAGGGTTGCCCTCTTCATGGGTGTCTCCCTACGTGATGGACAGCCGCCGAGCATTCATTCGCTCAACGGCCGTAGAGCCATCGTAGGCTCACGGAGGCAGTTCACTCAACAAGCGTTGAGTAGAAAGGAGATGTGATGCCCGACACCCCACCCTCGGTGAGAGTGATTGAGCTGTTCAAAGCCGACCTCGGTCTCAAGACATTTCCCTGGCTTCATCGGCTGTCGCACAGGATGAATCGCGAGGTATCGCTCGACCCAGGTGTGAACCGACTGCCGCAACGCACCGGACTGGCGGGCTACCTGCACGATCGGCGCTCCGTCCAGCATCTGGAGCACCGCCCGGTGACGGTGCTCGGCCATCCACCGCCGGTCGTCCAGGACGTGCCGAGACCGTCAAAACTGCCGTGAGACCGTCCAGGATCAACCGGGACGGAACTGCCCGAAGACCCGTGGGACTTCACACCGTCGCCGTCGTCGTGGCGTGGGTGTCGGCCGACGTCATCGGTCTCAACCCATGGCTCCTCACGACTGACCGTGGCTTGGCTCGGCCAGTCGTGAGGAGCATGATCAGTGGGCGCCCGCGGCCGTGGTGTGGCGCGGTTTCAGGAGATGGTCAGCGCTTCCAGTCACCCACCTGCTCGGTGTAGTTCTTGCCGGTGACCTTCTTGCCCTCGTAGATACCGGTGTAGACAGCCGGTGCCTCGTAGACGCCCTGGACCTTGTCCGTCTCCTGGTTGATGGGGCCGTTGACGCGGACCGTGAGACGGGTCTTCTGCGAGGGGATTTCGACATTCCAGCGCGTGGCGTAGGTCTTGCCGGTGTCGGGACTGGTCCAGGTCCTGTCCACGCCGTCGGCAAGGGGCTTGACCGCCGCCAGGTCGTAGGAGCCGTCCGGATGCAGGATGGTGGCCCAGGAGTTCTCGCTCTTGCTGTTCGCGGTGTCCCAGAGGGCGAGCTGGTCGTTGTTCGGCAGGCTGATGGCCATCCACGTCCATCGCTGGGTGGGGTCGTTCAGGGGTGTGGCGCCCCACTGCCGGTCCAGCCAGCTCACTCCGGAAGCCTTGTGGGTCTTCCCGCTCACCGTGAGGGTGCCGGTGGTCCGCATCGACGGGTAGGCGAATTCGTACTGTGTGTCACCCTGCATCGACCAGGCGCCGGTCCCCGCGTAGTTCAGGGCCGGGCCCTTGGGGACGAACTGGACGTCGAGGCCGCCCCACGGGGTGGTGGCCTTCAGCGACATGCGCTGCGCGTTGCCCTTCCAGGTCAGGCCGGGCACCTTGATGTCCAGCCCGCTCGTGCTCCAGTGGTCGTCGCGCTCGGCGATCGGGACGGCATACGTCTTCACCCACCCGCTTGTCTCATCGGTCACGTCGACCGAGAGTGAGTAGCGGTCGCTGTTGGGCTGACGCATCGTGATGACGTGAACGCCGAAGTCGTGACCGCCGGCCCTCACCTCGCTCTTGACGTAGATCGAGTCGGTCCAGGTCTTGCCACTTCCGGCGGGCTGAGCGGCGAGGTCGGCCGCAGGGTCGACCGCCGTCGGGATCCCCTTGTCCGCGGTGAGTTCGGCCGCCCGGTGCGGTCGGGGTGCGGCCTGAGCGGCGGGCAGTGCCGCCATGCCGACCACGGCTGCAGTGGCGGCCGAGACGATGCCCACTTTGGCCCGCTTGTTCAGCTTCACTGGTTCTCCCTGGGATGCGGGATGACTGTCGAACCGTCTCCCCGTCGGATTATCTGACACCTGCCAGATTAATTCTAATCTGACAGGCGTCAAGTAAGCTCTTGCCGAGTCCGTAGGAGCAGCCGCGGGCCACCACCTGCGACGGTGCACGCCGCCGGGCCCGAGCAGGCATTCAGGGAGGGAAAGGTGGGAGCACGAGCCGAATCAGCTCGGCGGCCGGGGCGCCCCGGCGCGGACACCCCCGCCATGCCGTCCGCCTGGCGGTCATAGCGGCCGGCGGCGTGGAGGCGCGCCATGGTGGAGATGTGCTGGACGACATGGTCGGGCAGTCCCAGGGCCGCGAGATCCCTGTCGAGCCGTTCCTGCACCGGGACGTCGGTGTGGCCGACCGCCCGGTGCAGGGCGGCGGAGATCTCCGCGGCCAGGGCGGTGACGTCGTGTGACCGAGGGCCGGTCAGCTCACGGAACCGGCCGACGTGCCGGGCCGGACCGGCCAGGATCTTCCTCGACGGCCGCGGCGACGTCGGCGGCCGCGATGGGAGCGGATCGGCGGTGAACCGTGCGGAGCCGCCGTCAGAATGCCGGTACCCGCAGGCCGTTGGTGCCGCCGGAAAGGCAGCGGACGCCCGAGGGGGAACCGCGCGGATCGCTGCGGACGGACGCGGCTAGAGCTTCCAGTCCCGTAGCTGGTCGGCGACGTCCTGGACGCTGATGCGGGTGTCGCGGACCTTGCGGACCAGGTCGGACAGGGCGCCGTAGGGCGGGTCGATGCCCTCGCCCGCCTGCGCCATGTACTGGGCGGCGAGGAACGCCGCGTACAGGCTGTTACGGTGCGGGAGCGGTTCCAGGCGCACGATCGTGTGCAGCAGGGCAGCCGCACGCCAGGCGGTGTCCGGGTCGGCCGTCGTGAGCGTGGGCAGCCGGGTCTTGTGGCGGGAGACGGCGGCGACCAGCGCCGAGTAGTCGGAGACGGTCAGGTCGTCGTGGCCGAGCGCGCTCTCCTGGACGTCCAGCAGCCAGGAGACGTCGATGTAGAGGGGCGGCATCAGGCGGCCGCGGCCCCGTCGCCGCGCTCGCCGGACGGCACTTCGTCGGGGAAGGCCTCGTCGAACTCGCCGCGCAGGCGCTCGGCCCATTCGGTGGCGCCGGCGACGAACTGCTTGCGCTGCATCTCCCGGATCCCGAGGTCGTGCAGGTACTGCTTGAGGCTCTTGCCCTCGGCGGCGGCCGCGGCCCGGACGCCTTCGAGTTCCTCGTCGGTGAAGGAGACGTTCAGGGATGGCATACCTGTGATGGTACCTAGTAGGTGCCTGCCAGTGAAGAGCGAGGACGGCGCCCACGCCGGTCACGGTGGATGAGCGAGCGATGCCGCCGCAATCCCATCCACCTGTATACGCAAGGGAAAATTCAGTTCATCGGTCCGCAAACCGGTCGCTGGATCGGTGTAATCGGCAGGCACACCGCACCGCGTGGCGATCTAGCGTCAGGAACGTACGGGGGCCACACGGACCAGAAAGCACCGAGGCACACATGCCCATCCCGGATACCGACGTCATCTCCGCGACCGCGCTCGACACCCTCGCTCCGGCCGCCGCCGATCCGCTGCCGCCCGTCGACGAACTGCCGCGGTCGGCATCCGCACCGGACGTGGTACTGCGGCGGGTACGCGACGAACTCACGCTCGACGGCGACGCTCAGCTCAACCTCGCCACCTTCGTCACCACCTGGATGGAACCGCAGGCACGGCAACTGATGGCGGACACCGCCGAGAAGAACCTCGCGGACCGCGCGGAGTACCCGCGGATCACCGCCATGGAGGAACGCTGTGTGCGGATGCTCGCCCGCCTGTGGCACGCACCGCACCCGGAACGGGTCCGCGGCTGCTCCACCACCGGCTCCAGCGAGGCGGCGATGCTCGGCGGCCTCGCCCTCAAGCGGCGCTGGCAGCAGCGCCGGCGCGCGCAGGGCAAGGACACCGGCCGTCCCAACGTGGTGATGGGCGCCAACGTCCAGGTGTGCTGGAAGAAGTTCGCCAACTACTTCGAGGTGGAGCCGCGTTACGTCCCGATGGAGCCCGACCGCTACCACCTCACCCCGGACACCCTCACCGCCTACTGCGACGACAACACCATCGGTGTCATCACCGTGCTCGGCTCGACCTACGACGGCTCCTACGAACCCGTCGCCGACATCTGCATGGCCCTGGACGGCTACCAGGCCGCCACCGGCACCGACATCCCCGTGCACGTCGACGGCGCCTCCGGCGCGCTCGTGGCACCGTTTCTCGACCCGGCCCTGATGTGGGACTTCCAGCTCGAACGGGTCGCCTCGATCAACACCTCGGGACACAAGTACGGACACGTCTTCCCCGGGCTGGGTTGGGCCCTGTGGCGCGACAACGAGGCCCTGCCGGACGACCTGGTCTTCGAGGTCGACTACCTCGGCGGCCGCTCCCCCAGCTTCACCCTCAACTTCTCCCGCCCCGGCGCCCACGTCGTCGCGCAGTACTACAGCTTCCTGCGGTACGGCTTCGAAGGGCTGCGCGACCTCGCGGCCCAGAGCCGTGCCACGGCCCGTGACCTGGCCGCCCGCATCGGGACCGTCGCGCCCTGGGAACTGGTCACCGACGGGTCAGAACTCCCCGTCCTCGCCTTCCGGCTCGCGCCCGGCGCTCAGGCGTTCACCGTCTTCGACGTCTCGCACGCCATGCGCGCACGGGGCTGGCACCTGCCCGCCTACACCTTCCCCGCCCCCTGCGACGACGTCTCCGTCCTGCGCCTCGTCGTCCGGACCGGCTTCACCGCCGAGCTCGCGGACCGGTTTGTCGCCGATCTGACGGACGTCACCCACCGGCTCCGGTCCGGCGTCCCCATGCCGGCCGCCATGCGGTGACGGCGACGGATCGATGACAGGACGGGGCCGACCCAGTCGAGGCCGACCCCACACCCCTCACCGCCCTTCGGGAGGATGTCCTGGGCGTTGCCGCTCATACGCAGGTTGCGGAAGGTGGCTTCGCCGACCGCGGGGCCCTGGCCATGTTCCGGGAGTTCGTCGGCCCGGATGCCGAAACCGGACTTGGCGTCGAAGGCGTCTGCGCTCTTCCTGCTGTCGGTGATGGAGATGTCGGTGAAGACCGTGTCCTTGACCGGGAACTGCGGCTGACCGCCGGCGTAGTTGGTCTGGAACATGACGCCGCCGTAGGTGGAGTCGTCGATGTCGACCTCGTCGACCCCGATGCCCTGGAAGACCTTCGAGGAGACGTTCTCGATCGTGGTGGGGTCGGTGCCGAAGCCGTTCGTCGGGTAGCCGAAGTCCAGCGAGGAGATGGTGATGCCGGCGTAGACGAAGGTGTCGGCGACGCGGATGCTGCGGAAGGTGTTGTCGTAGCCGCCGTAGACGGCGATGCCGGCCGCTCGCCAGGTGAGGGTGGACGACAGGTTCTCGTACAGATGGAGGGGCGGACTGCTTCGCGGCCTGCCAGTAGGTGTCGGCGGCGGGGAGGCCCAGAACCGTCACGGTGCAGGCGAGCACAGCGGTTGTTGCGCGGCGCGGGAAGGGTCTCGGCTGGGCCTCCAGCGGACGCAAGCCAGCGCAAAGAGCGCAATTTCTTGCGCGCCATCGGATACGGCGAACGCCCCTCAGCCCACGGTGGGCTGGGGGGCGTTCGGTGCGGTCGGTCGGGCCGGGTCAGCCGCGAGGGCGCTCGAAGGTCAGCAGCAGGCCCTCGACCGCTCCGGGGCCTATGCGGCCCTTGACGTCGGCGGAGGTGATGGCCTTGAGGGCCCAGCCGTCCTCGGCGTGCTTGTTGAGGACCTTCTCCAGCTTGTCACTGTCCAGGGCGTCGCCGATCAGCGACTCCCGGAAGGTGACGACCTTGTACTCGTACGCGTAGGCACTGCTCATGACTGCGGGGTCCTCCTGCCGGCGGAGCCGGGTCGCGGTGTGATCGGCCAGGGTCAGACAATCATCCCCGGGAGCCGTGACACACCGCGGGCCCGCCTTTCCCCTCAGGGGAGGCCGCCCCGCCATCGCCCGACCATCGGCGGTTTGTGTCATTTGGATCACTTTTACCCCTTCGGCGAGCAGGGTATTTGTGTTACTCATGAGATGTGCGGTCGAGGGTGTTCGGCCTGACCGCATGGACTCGGGAAGATCTCCCGGTACGCGCCGGAGTCAGCGAGCTGTGTGAGCTGCATGGACCCCACACCCTCCTCTGCTTCGCCGTTCGACCTGGTCAGCGGCGCCCTGGGGAACTACCTCCCGAAGGGCAGGGCGACGGCGGCGGGCAGGGGCGCGCGAGTTCCGGCAGGCGAGGCGGAAGGCGGGGAACAGATTCTCGGAGTGGTCAGCGTAGGCCGGGACCTTCGCATCCGCGGCTCCAATCTGGACGCCGCCCCGTTCGCGGGGGTGAGCGCGCCGCCCGGATCCGCGTTCGCCGATCTGCTGCCGCCCGGGGACGTACCGACGGTGACGCAGCGGCTGCGGCGCGTCCTCGAGACGCGCGAGGCACATGTCGCCCGGGTCCAGCGCCTTCGGCGGGACGACGGGACGGAACTGGTGGTCTCGATGAGCATCCTGCCGGCCGCGCCGCCGCAGGACGGTCTGACGGTGTCCCTGATCGCCATGGCGAAACGACTGCACCTGTACGCGTCCGCCGCGGCGATCGGGACGTCCCTGGACATCGGGGAGACGGCACAGTCCCTCGCCCAGTCCTTGCTGGCCTGGGGTGACGTGGCCGCCGTCAACCTCGACTACGCCGTGTGGACCGGCGAGGCGGTCACCGAGCAGGCGCAGGATCGCATCAGGCTGCGGCGGGCGGCCCTGGTGCCCGACCGGGCCTGGCCCGAGGGCTATCTGACTCCGGGGGACAACCTCCCCCGGGAGGCGAGCCGGCTGCTGGCCGGTGCGGTGATGCGCGACGACGTTCCGCAGGCCATCGTCTTTCCGGACCGTGCGGCGATCGAGCAGGCCCTCGACGATCCTGGGCTGGTACGCGCACTGGTGCCCGGCGACCGGCCGGTGAGCGTCGCCTGCATTCCGCTGGTGGTGGAGGGACCCGAGGGCATGCCGGGGCCCATCGTGCTCGGGGTGACGGAGGTCTGGCGGCGGCCGGAGTGCCTCTTCCGCGGCAGTGAGCTGCTCGACCTGCAGGAGCTGGTGGCCAAGACCGCCCGGCACGTCGACCTGGCGCGTCAGCATCAGCGTGAGCACGCCCAGGTCCTGGCGTTGCAGCGGCGGCTGCTGCCGCGGGCCGGCAGCGACACCATCGAGGTCGCCAGCGTCTACGAGCCCACCACCCCGGACAGTGCGGGAGTGGGCGGTGACTGGGTGAACAGCTTTCCGCTGCCGGGCGACCGCACCGCGCTGGTGGTCGGTGACGTCGTGGGGCACGGCCTGGGGGCCGCGGCGGCGATGGGCCAGCTCAGCATGGAGGCGCGGGCGCTGCTGTCGGCGGGGCTGGGTCCCGGGGAGGTGCTGGAGCGGCTGGACGAGACGGTCACGCTGCTGGACGACACGGACGCGGGACTGGCGGCCGGATACAGCGCGCTGGGCTCGACGTGCTGCATCGCCGTCTACGATCCGGTCGACGACCGGGTGGCGATCTGCAACGCCGGCCACCTCCCCCCGGTTCTCGTCCGTCCCGACGGGACCGCTCAGACCGTGGCGGCACAGCCGCACCCGGCTCTGGGCGCCGAGTTCGTCGTCCGGGAGCCGTTCGAGGTGCAGGAGTTCGACGCGGCGCCCGGTTCGCTCCTCGTCCTCTACACCGACGGCCTGGTGGAGGACCCTGCGGCCTCCATCGACGACGGCATCGGCCGCCTGACGGACGTGGTGCGCGAGGTGCATCCCTGGGACGACCTGCAGCAGGCCGCGCGTCGGGTGGTCGCCGCGCTGGCCCCGCAGGAGCCGCTGCGCGACGACGTCACCCTGCTGCTGGCCCGGCTGTCCGGCCGCCGCGCCAGGGACACCGCCACCTGGCAGCTGCCAGCCCGGGACGACACCGCGTCGCACGCCCGAGCGCTGGCCGCTCCCCTCCTGCGCCGTTGGCACATCGGCGAGCAGACCCGGGACAACGCGCTGCTGGTGCTCAGCGAACTGGTCACCAATGCGGTCCGGTTCGGCTCCGGGCCCGTCACGGTGCGGCTGGTGCACGCCGGGAGCCGCCTGACCTGCGAGGTCGGTGACACGGGCAGCGGCCGGCCGCGCCTGCGCCGCGGCAGCCTCCTCGACGGCGCCGGGCGGGGGCTGTACGTCGTGCACAAACTGACCGTCCGCTGGGGGGTGCGGTGGACCCAGACCGGCAAGGCCGTCTGGGCGGAACTGGAGGGGTGACGCCGGTGCCGCGGTGAGCGTGCCGGGCCCCGGCTAGAGCCACTCCCCCTCGACGGCCGTGGCGGTCAGGCCGGGGGCGGCCGCGTACAGCACCGTACGGCTTCCCGGCTTCTGGCCGGCGTCGTGCGCGCGGCGCAGGATGTCGAGCACGGCGGCTCCGCCGCGGTTGCCCGTGGTGTAGCTGTCCCGGCTGTAGGCCAGCAGCCCCTCCGGCCAGTCGTCGGGCATCGTCTGTTCCATGTACTCCAGCACCCGGGTGCCGCCGGGGTGCGCGAGCAGCAGTTCGGGATGCCAGGAGCGTCCGTCGTCCTGGTGGCGCAGCCGCAGCCACTCCCACATCGCGGCCACCGTCTCCTGTACGGCGCGTGGGCCCCGGCGGTCCATGACGAAGTGCGTGCCGTCGTCCCGGGTGTCGAGGCGGTGCAGGTCCGTGGTGCCGGGCAGGGTGTGGTGCCAGGCCGCGTCCAGGCGCAGCACCGACTCGGTCCGTGGGCGGCCGGTGACGACCACGGCGACGGCGGTGTCCGCGAACAGCAGCCGGACGATGAGCGATTCCAGTGTGTCGTCGGCGGGCTGATAGGTGGTGCTCAGCGCCTCCGCTATGACGACCAGCACCACCCGGTCGGGGTCCGCGGCGACCAGTTCGGCCGCGAGTGCCAGCGATCGGGTGCCGGCGATGCACGCCCACTGGGTGGCGGGCAGCAGCAGTACGTCGCGGTGCAGCGGTAGGCGGTTGAACAGGGAGAGGTCCAGGCCCGGCAGGGCCGGGGTGGTGGAGTGACTGGTGATCAGGCAGTCGACGTCGGCGGTGTCCAGTCCGGCGCCGTCCAGGGCTTCGCGGGCCGCGCGTTCCCCGTACTCCTGTACGGCCGCCCAGGCGGGGGCGGTGCGCTCCTGGATGGTCTGCGGCGCGGGTATCGCCTCCAGGGCGGCTATCGCGCGGTCCACCTCGTCGTCGGTGAACCCGGTGCGGGTCAGGGCCGCACGGGCCGGGCCGGGGGCGGGAGTTCGCAGGCCCGGCCCGCCACCGGGCGCGACGGCCGTCTCCAGCGGCAGCATCCAGCCACGGGTGTCGATGCCCGTGCCGGCGGCTATGCCGTCGATCCGCGCCAACCACGGCGCCTGGGGCTGCCGGCTTCTCACCTCCCCCAGGATCTCTGCGGTCTTGACGGCGTTTTCACCTTGCACGACGGCTGGGGGAGACAGATAGGCGCCCATAGCACGCATCTTTCGCAGAAAGCCCATAAATGATGTGAAGTGTCCGAAACCTGCCTGTTTTTGGGGGGCGAGTTCAAGACGGTCTCATTGCAATGTACTTCGCATTCGACAACTCATGACCGTCCCATGTGCCAGGAAATCCGGGCCGGTTCCGCCGCACGGCGTGGGGACAGCGGACGCGTGATCGCCCAGCACAGATCGTCTTCGCACAAGCTCCGCGCGCCGCACGGAAGTTGGGTACCGGGTCGGTCGAGCTGTCAGCCGCGACCGGTTGCACTCATGAAGTGCGTCACAGTCCCCACCCGCACGGCCGAGCCGACCGGCGGACGGCCCCGAGGCTCACGGGGGTGCGACGGCGCACTTCTCGAAGCTTTCGCGCCACCCCACGCTCCGTTCATGCTTCATCAACCCCCGCGGGAGATCCCGACGTCAGCCCCGCGCACCGCCACTCCTTCCCCGCCACCGCGGTCGCACCTCTGGCGGAGAACGCCCACGCCGGAGACCATGGCGCCCTGATCACCCGACCGCGACGCACGAGACGGCGTCCTCGACGACCGGCGCAGACGGACACCCCGACCCCCGGCCGCACGGCGTGCGGTCACCCGCACCGCCCTCCCCGCTCGCGGCCCGCCCGGCCGACCCGGGTCACCATCGAGGAGCTGCCGAAATGTCCTACGATGTCCCTGAATTACCCTCCGATCGGTTGCCGTACGACCGACCGTCCCCGACCTGGTCCACCGGTCCGGAGCCGGCCGGCGCCCTCCCGGCGAGCCCTCGCTCGGGCGCCCACCGCACGCTGCGGCTGCTGCGCCGGGCGTACCGCTGGCAGCGGCGGGTGGCGACCATCACCGCGCTCGGCTACTTCGCCGCGTTCCTCACCCTGACCGTCAAGGCGCCGTCCCTGATGGCCCGTCCCGGCCCTGGCGGCCTGCCCACGGGGCTGCTCCTGGCGCTCGCCCAGATCCCGGTCACCTGGGTCGCGGTCCTGCTCTACGAAGCCGCCGCGCACCGGTTCGTGGATCCTCTGGCGCGCCGCGCCCGCCGTCAGCCGCCCGCGCCGGACCGGGAGGAGGAGCGGTGACCGGGTTGGGTGGCTCCGCCCAGTCCTGGTCCCTGGTCGCGTTCTGCGCGGTCGTCGCCCTCACCCTGCTGCTGTGCGTGCTCACCGGCCCGGAGGCGGACGACCTCGCCGAGTTCTACACCGGCTACCGGTCGCTGTCGCCGTTGCGCAACGGGCTGGCCGTCGCCGGTGACTACATCTCCGCCGCCACCGTCCTCACCATCGGAGGGATCATCGCCCTGTGCGGCTACGACGGCATCGTCCTGGCCCTCAGCGCCCTGCTGTCCCTGTTGCTGCTGATGTTCCTGCTGGCCGAACCCCTCCACAACACCGGCCGCTACACCATGGGCGACGCGCTGGCCCGCCGCCACCCCGCCCGGTCGGTACGCGTCACCGCCTGCCTGGTCACGCTCGCCGCGCTCGTGCCGATGATGGTCGTCCAGCTCGCCGGGGTCGGTGAACTCCTGGCGTACGTCCTGGGGTTCACCGACCCCGGCATGAAGAGCGGGTGCGTGGCCGGCGCCGGGGTCCTCATGATCAGTTACGCGGCGCTGGGCGGGATGCCCGGGACCGCCCTGGTGCAGATCATCAAGACCGTGGCGCTGCTCGGCTCCGGGCTCGTGGTGAGCGTGCTCATCCTGCGCACGTTCGACTGGCAGCCCCAGGCGCTGTTCCACGCTGCGGCGCGGCGCAGCGGGGCGGGCGACGCCTATCTGACCTGGGGGCTGCAGTACTCCAGCAGTCCGCATCCCGCCCTGGACATGGCCAGCACCCAGGGCGCCATCGTGCTGGGCGGCGCCTGCCTGCCCCACGTCACCATGCGCATGTACACGGCGGGTACGCCGCGCCAGGTGCGCCGTGCGATGTCCTGGGCGGTCTCCTCGGTGACCCTGTTCATCCTGATGCTCACGCTGATCTGCACCGGCGCGACCGCGCTGGTCGGGCACGACCGCATCGCCGCCGCCGACGCGCACGGCACGACCGCCTATCTGCTGGGCGCCCGCGCCGCGTTCGGAGCCGGGCTGTCCCGGCCGGAGAGCCTGCTCTTCGCCACCGTCACCACCGCGGTCTTCCTCACCCTGCTCGCCTCTGTCGCGAGCATGACGCTGGCCTGCGCCAACACCCTCGCCCACGACCTGACGGCGTCCCGCGCCACGCCCTGGGCGCCGGCCCGGGAACTCGCCCTCGCCCGGTGCGGTGCGCTCGCCGTGGGCATCCCCACCATCCTGCTGGCCGTCCTCGCCCAGCACCGCAGCCTTCAGCCCCTGGCGACGGTCTCCTTCACCCTCGGCGCCTCCGCCATCGCCCCCGCGCTTCTCTACACCCTCTTCTGGCGCCGCTACACGCGCACGGCGCTGCTGGCCACCCTCATCGTGGGCTCGCTGAGCGTGCTCGCGCTGGCCCCGGGCACCACCCTGGTCTCCGGGACACCGCTGTCCGCCTTCCCGGAAGCCGACTTCGACTGGTTCCCCTACAACACGCCGGCGCTCGTCTCCGTGCCCGCGGGCTTCCTCGCCGGCTGGCTCACCACCGTCCTGTCCGGCCGGCGGGCCACGGACCGCGAGCGCAGCCGCTACGCCTCCCACGAGCACCACCTGCTGACCGGCCCGCCCCCGGGCCGCTCCGCCCCGGTAGGGCTTCGTCAGGCGCGGAGGGACGGGCAGCAGCCGAACGGGCAACAGGGGTAAGGGGAAACGGGGGAACGGGGTGGAACGGGGGGACGGTCAGGCCTACTTGGCCGGGGGCGGGTCCTGCAGACCGGTGGCCATGGATGTGGCGGCCGCGTTGAGACCCGCAACCGCGGCCTTGGGCAGCGCCCCGGCGACCTTGGTGGCGAGGTCACGGGAGTGCCCGGGGGCGGAGCCGTCCGCGTGGGCGGGGGCGGCGAGAGCAACGCCGGTCAGAGCGAGCGCGGCGGCGGCGATGATCCTCTTCATGCCCTGAGGAACGACCGTCCCCGCCCGGAGACACGCGGAGGGCCCCTCGTCCGCACCCGACCAACTGATATGAATACCTCACCGCTGGCCAAGTCCATGCGGATGTCAAGGGGGGCTCCGCTCATAGGTGGCAGGCCGCCGAACCGCGACGTGCTCACCGCCCGGAGACGTTCATGAGGAGTCTCGATCCCACGGATCCGCCCGCCGTCGGCGGCTACCCTCTGCTCGCGCGGCTCGGGGACGGAGGCATGGGGCAGGTCTTCCTCTCCCGTACGTCGTCCGGGCGGCCGCTCGCGCTGAAGACCGTGCGGAGCGAGTTCGGCCTGGATCCGGACTTCGAGGAACGGTTCGCGCGTGAGATCGCCAGCAGCGACCAGGTCCGTTCGCCGTGGACGGTGGCGGTCGTCGACTACAGCGCACCGGGGCAGCGACCGCAGTGGCTGGCCACCGAGTACGTCGCGGCGCCGACCCTCGCCGACCGGGTGCGCCGGCACGGTCCGCTGCCCGAGGCCTCGGTCCGCGCCCTGGCCGCGGAACTGGCCGAAGGGCTGCGAACCGTGCACCGGGCGGGGCTCGCGCACCGGGACGTGAAGCCGTCCAACGTGCTGCTCGGCCGGCGCCGCCCGCTGCTCATCGACTTCGGCATCGCCCGCGCCGCGGACCACACCCGCCACACCCGGACGGGCGGCGTCATCGGCTCTCCGGGCTACATGGCTCCCGAACAGGTCACGGGCGGGGCCGCGGCGGAGCCCGGCGACATCTTCTCGCTCGCCGCGGTGCTGGTGTACGCGGCCACCGGCGAAGGGCCCTTCCTGCGCCGTGGCGAGGAGGCCTCGGCCGCGCAGCTCCTGTACCGGATCGCGCACGAGGAACCCCGGCTCGACGACGTGCCGCCGTCCCTGCGGCCGGTGCTGGAAGCCTGTCTGGTGAAGGCGCCGGATGCACGCCCCACGGCGGGGCAGTTGCTGGGGCGGCTCGGAGCCGACGCCGGGGAGTGGGCCGCCGCACCGCCGCCGGGCCTGGCCGAGGACCTCGCGACGCGGGAGGCCGAACTGCGCGACCTGCTGTCGGCGCCGACCGCCACCGTCGGGCCGCCGACCACACCCACGGTGCCGGTTGCGCCCGCGCCGGCGGTTTCGCCCGCCGCCCCGCCCGCGCCGATGCCGCCGGTTGCGCCGCCGGTGTCGGGGTTCGGTCCGCCGCCCGGGGCCGGTGCCTGGGCGTCGTCCCTCAGTCCTGGGGGTGGCGCCTCGTCCGCTGCCGGACGGCGCCGGGCCGCGGTCGTGGCCGGCGGGGTGTCGGCCGTGGTCGCGGCCGTCGCCGTGGGGGTCTGGCTGGGCGGAGCCGGGGACGGGGAGGCCACCCGCGGCACGTCCCCGCCGTCAGTGCTCTCCCCGTCCGCCTCCCGGTCCTCCTCCGGTTCCGCCGCGGCGAACGCCCTGCCCGCGTCCTGGGTCGGGACCTGGCAGGGCACCGGTCCCGGCAGCACCGCGGGGGACGGCGTGTTCACCGCCCGTACGACGAAGGTGTCCGTGACCCTCACCCTGCACGCCGCACAGCGAGGTGACCTGGTGGGCCGTCAGGTCAGTCAGGTGACCGAGGCGGGCAGCGGGGACGACATCGGCTGCACCGAGACCCTGCGGCTGCGGGAGACGCACGCGACGTCCATGGTGTTCCAGGCGGTCACCAGTACCCCCACCGACCCCTCGCTGGGCGTGGTGTGCCGACCGGGCAACGTCTACACGCTGGCCGAGCAGGGAGCGGACACCCTGGTGCTCGGTGACGAGGGCAGCCAGACGGCGGGATCGCCGACCCGCCTCAGGCGCGTCACCTGAGCCGGTCCGGCACGGGCGGCACGCGTCGTACAGCTGCTTCGAGGTGCTGATCAGCCGGCGCTGTTCCACGCGTGAACCGACCATCGGTCTGGCGTCGACCAGCGCGGCGGTCACCAGCGATGTGGGCCTCGTGGGCGGGCCGGTGCGCGATGAGCCGGTCACGGCATCGCCGTGTGGCCCGCGCCCCGGCCCCTGCCGGGATCACCCCGGCACGAGCACGCGAATCACCCTTCCGAGTGAACTGTGGCCGCGGCGCCCGTCCCGCCGGGGGTCACAGTGCGGTGGAGGTCTGCTCTCCTGACGCGCTGCCCGAGAGCCACTGGTCCCAGCCCAGGTTGAAGTCGGCGTAGCCGTTGTCGGCCGGGGCCTTGCCCCGGGGCGAGCCGGTGATGGTGACCGGGTCGCCCTGCTTGACCTGGCCGTAGAACCACTTGGCGTCCGACAGCGACAGGTGGACACAGCCGTGCGAACCGCGGGCGCTGCCGCTGCCCGGGTTGGGGTCGCCGGTGGAGTAGTGCACGTAGGTGCCGGACTGGGTGAGGTGGACGTCCCAGGGCAGCGTCAGGTCGTAGAAGTTGGGGCTGCCCTTGTCGCAGCTGATGCCGACGCTGCAGGAGGTCATGTGGACCTTCTCCTGCTTGTCGATGACGGCCATCGTGCCGTCCCACGTCGGGTACTGGGCGCTGCCCGCGTTGATCGACAGGGTGCGGACCGTCTGGCCGTTGCGGGTCACCTTCATGGTGTGGCCGGTCACCGAGACGTCGGCGCGCACGTCGTCGCCGATGGTGAAGGTGTGGGTGTAACCGTGGACTCCGTAGCGTCCGTTGCCGTTGCTGACGCCCGTCATGTCGGCGTCGATCCGCACCTTGGTGCCGGAGGGCCAGAAGGTCTTGGGCCGCCAGTCGGCGCGCCGGTCGCCCATCCAGTGCCAGGCGCCGACCACCGGCTGCGAGGTGCTCACCTTGAGGTGCTTCTCGACGTTGGCCTTCGCCTTCGCCGCCACCGGGTTGGTGAAGATGACCGAGATGGGCATGGCCACACCGACCGTGGTGCCCGTCTGGGGGGTGATGGTGTCCAGCAGCATCGGCGGGCCCGCGGGCTTCGTGGGGCTGGGCGAGGCGCTCGTGCTCGGCTTGCCCGACGCCTTGTTGGCGTCGTCGCCGCTCGCCTTGTCACTGCCGCCACCGCCGCAGGCGGTGACCCCCACCAGCATTGCGACCGTACCGACTGCGATGCCTATGCCGCCCTTGCGCCGTCCCACGCTTCCCTGCCTCACTTGTCTCGCTCCGCGGCCCTCGAAAGGCCCCACTGTCCGTCAGACAACCAGAGCACGGGTTCCAGTTCCCCTGCGGCACGTAAAACTTGGATCAAGACACGCTGAGCAGCGCCGTCTTTCGGCTCACAGGTCGCCCAGAGCGGCACCTATGAGGGCGATGCCCTCGGCGATCTCGTGGGCGGGGCCGGCCGCGTAGCCGAGGACCAGGCCTGGCGGACCGGGGGTGATCCGGTGCCAGGACAAGGGGTGGGTCTTGACGCCTCGGGCCAGAGCTGCCGCGGCGAGGTCGCTGTCGCCCAGGCCGGTCCCGTGGTCCTCGAAGGTGACCATGAGGTGCAGGCCGGCGGCCGCGCCGTGGACGCGGGCGCCGGGCAGGTGCGCCTCGATGGCCCGCAGCATCACGTCCCGACGTCGGCGGTGGCGCTGCCGGACATGGCGCAGGTGGCGTTCCAGCTCGCCCGAGTCCATCAGCCGGGCGAGGACCAGTTGGGTGAGGATGCCGTTGCCGAGGTCGGCGTACCGCTTGGCCGTCACGGCGGGGTCGAGCCGGTCCGGCGGCACGAGGAGCCAGCCCACCCTGAGCGCGGGCGCGAGCAGTTTGGACACGCTGCCCGTGTAGCAGACCCTGTCGGGCATCAGCGATCGCAGGGCCGGTACCGGTGGCCGGTCGTAGCGGTGCTCGGCGTCGTAGTCGTCCTCGATGACCACTCCGCCCTCGGCCGCCCACCTCAGCAGCTCACGACGGCGCTCTCCGTCGAGCACGACTCCGGTGGGGAACTGGTGGGCCGGGGTCAGCAGCACCGCCCGAGCGCCGCCGGCGCGCAGCGCGCCCACGTCGAGGCCGCCGGCGTCGACCGGGACGGGGACGATCGTGTGGCCCCGGTGGGCCAACTGCTGGCGTGCGCCGAGCGATCCGGGGTCCTCGACGGCGACGCGGCCGACTCCGTCCGCCCGCAGGAGCTGCCCGACCAGGGCGAGGGCCTGCGCCACCCCGGCGACCACCACGACCTCGTCCGGGTCGGCGCGGATGCCCCGGTTGCGGGCCAGCCAGCCGGCGACGGCCCGGCGCAGCGCGGGCGTCCCCTGGGGATCGCCGTAGCCGAAGTCGGCGGGAGTGGCGTCCGCGAGGACCGCGCGTTCGGCCCGCAGCCAAGCGGTACGCGGGAAGGAGGCGAGGTCGGGGACGCCCGGGGAGAGATCGATGCGGCAGGGCACGCCGCGCAGTGTGTCGACGACGCCCTCCCGGTCGGCGGAGTCGAAGAGCGCTGGCCGAGACCGCGCCGCGCTCCGGGGGCGAGCTCGGTGCACGGCGGGGGCCGCCACGACCACCGTGCCGAGTCGGCCGCGCCCGGCGACCTGGCCGGATTCGGCCAGCCGCCGGTACGCCTCGGTGACCACGCCCCGGGTGACCCGCAGTTCCTCGGCGAGGACCCGGCTGGCGGGCAGTCGTGCTCCCACGGGCAGCCGTCCGTCGGCGATGGCCGAGCGCAGCCGGTCGACGAGCCAGGCGGTGCGGCCGCCGGCCGGCGCCTGGCCGATGTCCAGCTGGAGGAAGTCCGAGCCGGTGGGCGGCGCGATGTCCGCCGAAGTGGCCCCCGCGATGGTCGTGGCCGCCTCCCCCGGTCCCGTGGTCTCACCGCCCTCGTGCCCTCTCGGCATCGACGAGGCCGACGGGCCGATCAGCGGGCCCGGCGCTTTGGACCCCTGGAACAACGCGTTTGTGGACCTGCCCATGGCGTCCATTGTGCGGGCACGGTGGACCGCATGAACACCCCTCCTGCTTCGCTCGCCCGTCTCGCCCCGGGCATGGCCGCGATCGCGCTCGTCGGCAGTAGCGTCACCGTCTCGCGCGCCCTCGTGGCCGCCCCTCTGTTCACCGCCCAGGCCATCCGGTACGCGGCCGCGACCGTGATCCTCGTGGTCATCGCCCGGTTGGCCCGTGCTCGCCTGGTACGCCCTCGTGGACGGGACTGGCTCTGGCTGGCAGGGCTCGCGCTCACCGGTCTGCTGCTGTTCAACATGGCGGTGGTCCGGGGCGTCGGCCACGCGGAGCCCGCGGTGATCGCCGTCGCGGTGGCGTGCGCGCCGCTGGTCCTCGGGGTGATGGGTCCGCTGATGGAGCGACGCAGGCCGAGCCGGCAGGTCCTGCTCGCGGCGCCCGTCGTCATGACCGGCGCAGTGCTGGTGGAGGGCACCGGCCGCACCGACGCGGTCGGCGTGGCCTGGGCGGCACTGGCTCTGTTCTGCGAGGCGGCGTTCACCCTGCTCGCGGTGCCGGTGCTGCGCAGGCACACTCCCTGGGGGGTGTCCGTGCACGCGACATGGATGGGCGCGGTGCTCTTCGCGGTCCTCGGCGTGCTGTGCGATGGGCCCTCGGCCGCGCGGGAGTTGACCGGCGCGCAGTGGGCGGCCGTCGGCTATCTGGCGCTGCTGGTGACGGCGGTGGCCTTCGTCCTGTGGTACTCGACAGTGCGTTCCGTCGGGTCCGGGCGGGCCGGGCTGCTCACCGGCATCGCGCCCGTGTCGGCGGCCGTCGTCGGCGCCGTCTCGGGTGCTGACGTGCCACGCCCGTCGGTGTGGCTGGGCATCGCCGTGGTCGTCGTCGGTCTGGTGGGCGGTCTGCGGCCAGGGCGGGGCCCCGCC
>NZ_JBFAXI010000102.1:0-28978 GCF_040680735.1 Streptomyces sp. NPDC051987
GCAGGGGGGAGGAAGGGGCCCCGGTACGGCGTGCGGCCGGCCGGGGCCCCGCGCTTGACGCGGCTCGGTGTCTCAGCATCCAGGACAGTCGCATAAGGGGTTCACGCGCCTGTCGGGGTCCATTACCCTGGACTGAGAAGTGCATCGTAATGAACGTCGACTCTCCTGGACCGCCCGTGACCACCCCCAGCACCTCGCAGTCGGCGCCGACGCCCACGGCCGCCCCGGTCTCCGTGCCCGCCGCCACCGGCCTTCCGGGCCGACTCGGCTCGCTCGGGCCCGTCGGGCTGGTCCTTGCCGGAGGGATCTCCGTGCAGTTCGGCGGGGCCCTCGCGGTGACCCTGATGCCCCGGGCGGGTGCGCTCGGCGTGGTGACCCTGCGGCTGCTCGCCGCCGCGGTGATCCTGCTCGTCGTCTGCCGGCCCCGGCTGCGCGGTCACTCCCGCACCGACTGGGGCACGGTGATCGTCTTCGGCATCACCATGGGCGCGATGAACGGTCTGTTCTACGAGGCCGTCGACCGTGTCCCGCTGGGCCTCGCCGTCACCCTGGAGGTGCTGGGACCGCTCGCCCTGTCCGTGCTGGCCTCCCGGCGTGCGATCAACGTGCTGTGGGCGGGGCTGGCGCTGGGCGGCGTCTTCCTGCTCGGCGGCGGGAACTTCAGCGGCCTCGACCCCGTGGGTGTCGGCCTGGCCCTGGGCGCCGGCGCCATGTGGGCCACCTACATCATCTTCAGTGCCCGTACCGGCCGCCGGTTCCCGCAGGCCGACGGGCTCGCCCTGGCCATGGCGGTCGCGGCCCTGCTGTTCCTCCCGCTGGGCGTCGCCGACGCCGGCGGCAGGCTCCTGGACCCCACCACCGTCGCCCTGGGTTCGTCGGTCGCGGTCCTCTCCTCCGTCCTGCCCTACACCCTCGAACTCCTCGCGCTGCGCCGCCTGCCCGCGCACACCTTCGCCGTCCTGATGAGCCTGGAACCGGCCATCGCCGCCGTCGCCGGCTTCCTCGTCCTCGGCCAGGCCCTGTCGGCAACCCAGGCGGCCGCCGTCGCCCTGGTCATCGCAGCGAGCATCGGCGCGGTCCGTTCCCAGGTGGGACGCGGCCGGAAACCGGCGGTCGCCGCCCAGCAGGAGCCGGTCGTCGGCGTTCGGCCCGAAGGGAACGGCGGCGCGTCCTGACAGCCGTTCGCCGGTCGCGCTGGATCTTCTGCACGGTCTGGGCGTCGGGCCGAATTCATGCAAGCGTGCTTGATTGTTTCTCAGCCCGCTGCCATGCTCCTCCCCATGTCCGATCCGACGCCCGTCATCGACGACCTGGGTGAGGAGAGTGCGGAACTCGACCGGCTGGTAGCCGAGTTGGGTACCGAGCAGTGGGCTCTCGCCACCCCCGCGCCCCGCTGGACCGTCGCCCACCAGATCGCCCACCTCGCCTGGACCGACCACTCCTCGCTGCTGGCCGTGACCGACCAGGACGCCTTCTCCCGCGAGGTCGAGAAGGCGCTGGCCCAGCCCGGGGACTTCGTGGACAACGGGGCGGAGGAAGGCGCCGCCAAGCCCCCCGCCCGGTTGCTGGCCGACTGGCGGGCCGGGCGGGAGGCCCTGGACCTGGCGCTGCGCGCGGCGCCCGCACGGGCGCGTTTCCCCTGGTACGGCCCCCCTATGTCGGTCGCCTCCATGGCCACCGCCCGGCTCATGGAGACCTGGGCGCACGGCCTGGACATCGCGGACGCGCTCGGGGTGACCCGCGCCCCCACCGACCGGCTCCGGCACATCGCCCGGCTCGGCGTCCGCACCCGCGACTTCGCCTTCGGTGTGCACGGGCTGCCCGTGCCGTTCGAGGAGTTCCGGGTCGAGCTGACCGCACCGTCCGGCGACCTGTGGACGTACGGCCCCGAGGACGCCGACGACCGGGTCACCGGCCCCGCCCTCGACTTCTGCCTCCTGGTCACCCAGCGCGCCCACCGCGCCGACCTCGCCCTCGAAACCGTCGGCCCCGACGCCGACCGCTGGCTGGACGTCGCCCAGGCCTTCGCCGGCCCGCCCGGCGCGGGCCGCCCCCCGAAGGGCGGCACCGGATGACCCTGCGCATTGGCAACGCCTCCGGCTTCTACGGCGACCGCTTCGACGCGCTGCGCGAGATGCTCACCGGCGGCGAACTCGACGTCCTCACCGGTGACTACCTCGCCGAGCTGACCATGCTCATCCTGGGCCGCGACCGGCTCAAGGACCCCGGCGCCGGATACGCCCGCACCTTCCTGCGCCAGCTGGAGGACTGCCTGGGCCTCGCCCACGAGCGGGGCGTGCGGATCGTCACCAACGCCGGCGGCCTCAACCCGGCCGGACTCGCCGCCGCCGTACGGCAGCTGGCCGACCGGCTCGGCATACCTGTGCGTGTCGCCCATGTGGAGGGCGACGACCTCACCGCCGACCACCCCGGCAGCCTCGCCGCCCACGCCTACCTCGGCGGCTTCGGGATCGCCGAGTGCCTGCGGGCCGGCGCCGACGTCGTGGTCACCGGCCGGGTCACCGACGCGGCCCTGGTCACCGGGCCCGCCGCCGCCCACTTCGGCTGGCACCCGGACGCGTACGACCGGCTCGCGGGCGCGGTCGTCGCCGGGCACGTGCTGGAGTGCGGGACCCAGGCCACCGGCGGCAACTACGCGTTCTTCGCCGAGGCGGTGGCCGCCGGGCGGGACCTGCGGCGGCCCGGCTTCCCGCTCGCCGAACTCCACGAGGACGGCAGCTGCGTCATCACCAAGCACCCCGGCACCGGCGGCTTCGTCGACGTCGGCACGGTCACCGCCCAGCTGCTCTACGAGACCGGCGGAGCCCGGTACGCGGGACCCGACGTCACCGTCCGCCTCGACACCGTACGGCTCAGCCAGGACGGCCCGGACCGGGTGCGGATCGAGGGCGTCCGCGGCGAGGCACCGCCCCCCACCCTCAAGGTCGGCCGCAACCGGCTGGGCGGCTTCCGCAACGAGGTCGTCTTCGTGCTCACCGGCCTCGACATCGAGGCGAAGGCCGCCCTGGTGCGGGAGCAGATGGCCGACGCGCTCGCGGTCGCCAAGTCGGCTCCGGAAGAGGTCCGCTGGGAGCTGGTCCGCACCGACCGCCCCGACGCGGACACCGAGGAGACCGCCAGCGCGCTGCTCCGGCTCGTCGTCCGGGACCGCGACCAGGAGGCCGTCGGCCGGACGCTGAGCGGAGCCGCCGTGGAACTGGCGCTCGCCGGCTACCCCGGCTTCCATGTGCTCGCGCCCCCGGGGAAAGGCGCACCCTATGGGGTCTTCGAGGATGTGTACGTCCCCCATGGCGACGTGCCCCATATGGCCGCCCTCCATGACGGCCGCCGGATACCTGTGCCGCCCGCCCAGGACACCCGCGTACTGCAGGATCCGCCCGCACCCCCGCTGCCCGAGCCGTACCCGGCCGGTGGTCCCACCCGGCGGGCGCCGCTCGGACTGGTCGCCGGGGCCCGCAGCGGGGACAAGGGCGGGAACGCCAACGTCGGTGTCTGGGCGCGCTCGGACGAGGCCTGGCGCTGGCTCGCGCACACCCTGACCGTCGACACCTTCCGCCGTCTCCTGCCGGAGACCGCCGAGCTGCCGGTCACCCGGCACCCGCTGCCCAACCTCCGCGCCCTCAACTTCACCGTCGAGGGCATCCTCGGCGAGGGGGTGGCCGCCCAGCACCGCTTCGACCCCCAGGCCAAGGCCCTCGGCGAATGGCTCCGCTCCCGCCACCTGGACATTCCGGAGGCTCTGCTGTGACCGTCCTCTCCTCGGCGCTGGACACCGCCTCGCCGGACTACCGGGCGAACCGCGACGCCATGCTCGCCAAGCTCACCGACCTGGCGGCCGAGCACGCCAAGGCCCTCGCGGGCGGCGGCGCGAAGTACGTCGAGCGGCACCGAGCGCGCGGCAAGCTCCTCGCCCGCGAGCGCATCGAACTCCTCCTCGACCCCGACACCCCCTTCCTGGAACTGTCCCCGCTGGCCGCCTGGGGCAGCGAGTACGCCGTGGGCGCCTCCCTGGTCACCGGCATCGGGGTCGTCGAGGGCGTGGAGTGCCTGATCACCGCCAACGACCCGACCGTGCGCGGCGGCGCCAGCAACCCCTGGTCGCTGAAGAAGGCCCTGCGCGCCAACGACATCGCCCTCGCCAACCGGCTGCCCTGCATCAGCCTGGTCGAGTCCGGCGGCGCCGACCTGCCCTCCCAGAAGGAGATCTTCATCCCGGGCGGCGCCGTCTTCCGCGACCTCACCCGCCTCTCGGCCGCCGGCATCCCCACCGTCGCCGTCGTCTTCGGCAACTCCACCGCCGGCGGCGCCTACATCCCCGGCATGTCCGACCACGTGATCATGGTCAAGGAGCGCGCGAAGGTCTTCCTCGGCGGACCGCCCCTGGTGAAGATGGCCACCGGGGAGGAGAGCGACGACGAGTCGCTGGGCGGCGCGGAGATGCACGCGCGCGTGTCGGGCCTCGCCGACCACTTCGCCGTCGACGAACCGGACGCGCTGCGCCAGGCCCGGCGCGTGGTGGCCCGCCTCAACCACCGCAAGGCCGTTCCCGACCCCGGCCCGGCCGAGCCGCCCAAGTACGACCCCGAGGAGCTGCTGGGCGTGGTCCCCGGCGACCTCAAGATCCCCTTCGACCCGCGCGAGGTGATCGCCCGGCTCGTCGACGCCTCCGACTTCGACGAGTTCAAGCCGCTGTACGGCAGCAGCCTCGCCACCGGCTGGGCGAGCCTGCACGGCTACCCGGTCGGCATCCTGGCCAACGCGCAGGGCGTGTTGTTCAGCCAGGAGTCCCAGAAGGCCGCCCAGTTCATCCAGCTCGCCAACCAGCGCGACATCCCCCTCCTCTTCCTCCACAACACCACCGGCTACATGGTCGGCAAGGAGTACGAGCAGGGCGGCATCATCAAGCACGGCGCGATGATGATCAACGCGGTCAGCAACAGCCGCGTCCCGCACCTCTCCGTCCTCATGGGCGCCTCCTACGGCGCCGGGCACTACGGCATGTGCGGCCGCGCCTACGACCCCCGCTTCCTGTTCGCCTGGCCCAGCGCCAAGTCCGCCGTCATGGGCCCGCAGCAGCTCGCCGGCGTCCTCTCGATCGTCGCCCGCCAGTCGGCCGCCGCGAAGGGCCGGCCGTACGACGAGGACGGCGACGCGGCCCTGCGCGCCATGGTCGAGCAGCAGATCGAGGCCGAGTCGCTGCCCGCGTTCCTGTCCGGCCGGCTGTACGACGACGGCGTCATCGACCCGCGCGACACCCGCACCGTCCTCGGCCTGTGCCTGTCCGCCATCCACACCGCCCCCTACGAAGGCGCACGCGGCGGCTTCGGCGTCTTCCGGATGTGAGGGACCACGTGATCTCGACCCTGCTCGTCGCCAACCGCGGCGAGATCGCCTGCCGGATCTTCCGCACCTGCGCCCAACTCGGCATCCGCACGGTCGCCGTGCACTCCGACGCCGACGCGAACGCCCTCCACGCGCGCGTGGCCGACACCGCCGTACGCCTGCCGGGCGCCACACCCGCCGACACCTACCTGCGCGCCGACCTGGTGGTGAAGGCCGCCGTGAGCGCCGGCGCGGACGCCGTGCACCCCGGGTACGGCTTCCTCTCCGAGAACGCCGACTTCGCGCGCGCCGTCCTCGACGCCGGCCTGGTCTGGATCGGCCCGCCGCCGGAGGCGATCGAGGCGATGGCCTCCAAGACCCGCGCCAAGGAACTCATGGGGATCGCCCCGCTCGGCGAGGTCACCGAGTCCGACCTGCCGGTGCTGGTGAAGGCGGCCGCCGGCGGCGGCGGGCGCGGCATGCGCGTCGTGCGCCGCCTCGACGAACTTCCCGCCGCGCTGGAGGGCGCGCGCGCCGAGGCCGCCGGCGCCTTCGGCGACGGCGAGGTCTTCGTCGAGCCCTACATCGAACGCGGCCGCCATGTGGAGGTGCAGATCCTCGCCGACACGCACGGCACGGTCTGGCCGCTCGGCACCCGCGACTGCTCGCTCCAGCGCAGGCACCAGAAGGTCATCGAGGAGGCACCCGCGCCCGGCCTCCCCGAGGACCTGGTGAAGGAACTGCACGCGCTGGCCGAGCGCGCCGCCCGCGCCGTCGCCTACGTCGGCGCGGGCACCGTCGAGTTCCTCGTCGCCGACGGCACGGCGCACTTCCTGGAGATGAACACCCGCCTCCAGGTGGAACACCCCGTCACCGAGGCCGTGTTCGGCCTGGACCTCGTCGCCGAGCAGATCCGCGTCGCCGAGGGCCACGCTCTCCCCCTCGACCCGCCACGCGCACACGGCCACGCGATCGAGGCCCGCCTCTACGCCGAGGACCCCGCCCACGACTGGGCCCCGCAGACCGGCACCCTGCACCGCCTCGCCGTACCGGACGGCGTCCGCCTGGACACCGGCTACACCGACGGCGACGAGATCGGCGTCCACTACGACGCGATGCTCGCGAAAGCCGTCGCCCACGCCCCCACCCGCGCGGAGGCCCTGCGCAGACTGGCCCACGCGCTGGAACGGGCCACCCTGCACGGCCCCACCACCAACCGCGACCTCCTCGTCCGCTCCCTGCGCCACGAGGAGTTCGCGACGGCCCGGATGGACACCGGCTTCTACGACCGTCACCTCACCGCACTCACGGCCCCCGCCGCCGACCCGCACGCCCCCCTCGCCGCCGCCCTGGCCGACGCCCACGGCCGCTCCCGCTTCGGCGGCTGGCGCAACCTGCCCTCCCAACCCCAGACCAAGCGCTACCTGATGGCCGGCGAGGAGCACGAGGCCCACTACCGGCACACCCGCGAGGGCCTCACGGCGGAGGGCGTACGGGTCGTGCACGCCGACGCGCGTCTCGTCGTCCTCGACATCGACGGCGTGCACCGCAAGTTCGCGGTGGCGCGGTACGGCGACCGGATCCACGTCAACAACCTCACCCTCACCGCCCTGCCCCGCTTCCCCGACGCCGGGGCCCAGCCGGCTCCGGGGTCCCTGCTGGCACCGATGCCGGGGACGGTCGTACGGATCGCCGAGGGGCTGGCCGAGGGAGCATCGGTCGAGGCCGGCCAACCGCTGCTCTGGCTGGAGGCGATGAAGATGCAGCACGTCATCTCCGCTCCGGCATCGGGCACGCTCGACGCCCTGCACGTGACCGAGGGCCAACAGGTTGAGCCCGGCTCTCTACTGGCGGTAGTAAAGGCGCCCCTTTAGGGGCGCTGGGGGTACCCCCGGCCGAAGGCTGGGGGAGGAACTGCGCGACCAGCCACGACGCACCTGCACCCGCACCCGAAGGAGTCACCATGAGCCCCCACATAGAAACCGGCGAACACAAGGCACTCCGCGCAGCGGTGGCCGCCCTCGGCGCCAAGTACGGCCGCGACTACATCACCCGCACCATCGCCGAAGGCCGCCCCCCGACCGAACTCTGGCAGGAAGCCGGAAAACTGGGCTACCTCGGCGTCAACCTCCCGGAGGAACACGGCGGCGGAGGCGGCGGCATCACCGAACTCTCCATCGTCCTGGAGGAACTCGGCGCCGCGGGCTCCCCCCTCCTCATGCTCGTCGTCTCACCCGCGATCTGCGGCACCGTGATCGCCCGCTTCGGCACCGACGAACAGAAGCGGACCTGGCTGCCCGCACTCTCCGACGGCAGCCGCCTCATGGCCTTCGGCATCACCGAACCCGACGCCGGCTCCAACTCCCACCGCATCACCACCACCGCCCGCCGCGACCCGGCGAGCGGCGACTGGCTGCTCACCGGCCGCAAGGTCTTCATCTCCGGCGTCGACATCGCAGACGCCGTCCTGATCGTCGGCCGCACCGAGACCGTGTCCGCCGAAGAGGGCCGCACCGGAAGCCTCAAGCCCTGCCTGTTCATCGTCCCCACGGACGCCGAGGGCTTCCAGAAACGCCCCATCGACATGGAACTCAACGCCGCCGAGAAGCAGTTCGAACTGACCCTGGACGACGTACGGCTCCCGGCCGACGCACTCGTCGGCGACGAGGACGCGGGACTCCTCCAGCTCTTCGCCGGCCTCAACCCCGAGCGCATCATGACCGCCGCGTTCGCCATCGGCATGGGCCGCTACGCCCTGTCCAAGGCGATCGGGTACGCGCGCGACCGTACCGTCTGGAAGACACCCATCGGCGCCCACCAGGCCATCGCGCACCCCCTCGCCCAGGCGCACATCGACCTCGAACTCGCCCGCCTGATGATGCAGAAGGCGGCACACCTCTACGACGCGGGCGACGACATCGGCGCCGGTGAAGCCGCCAACATGGCGAAGTACGCGGCGGGGGAGGCCTGCGTGAAGGCGGTCGACCAGGCCGTGCACACCCTCGGCGGCAACGGCCTCACGCGGGAATTCGGACTCGCCTCGTTGATAACCGCCGCGCGCGTGGCGCGTATTGCTCCGGTGAGCAGGGAGATGATTCTCAACTACGTCTCCCACCAGACCCTCGGCCTGCCCAAGTCGTACTGAGGCCCCACTCAGGTCCCGCGCAGGCCGAACTGAGGCCCGAGGCCGCCTTGGAGGAACCGTGTTCCGCAGCGAGTACGCAGACGTTCCGCCCGTAGAACTGCCCATCCACGAAGCCGTGCTCGGCCGGGCCGCCGAGTTCGGCGACGCCCCGGCCCTCATCGACGGCACCGACGGCACCACCCTCACCTACGCCCAACTGGACCGGTTCCACCGGCGGATCGCCGCCGCGTTCGCCGACGCCGGCGTCCGCAAGGGCGACGTGCTCGCCCTGCACAGCCCGAACACGGTCGCCTTCCCGACGGCGTTCTACGCGGCCACCCGCGCGGGCGCCGCCGTCACCACCGTGCACCCGCTCGCCACGCCCGAGGAGTTCGCCAAACAGCTCAGGGACTCCGCGGCCCGCTGGATCGTCACCGTCTCACCGCTCCTGGAAGCCGCCCGCCGGGCCGCCGAACTCGCCGGCGGCATAGCGGAGATATTCGTCTGCGACAGCGCACCCGGCCACCGCTCCCTGATCGACATGCTGGCCAGTGAGGCCCCCGAGCCCCAGGTCGCCATCGACCCCGTCGAGGACGTCGCCGCCCTGCCGTACTCCTCCGGCACCACCGGTGTCCCCAAGGGTGTGATGCTCACCCACCGGCAGATCGCCACCAACCTCGTCCAGCTGGAACCCGCCGTCCCGGCCGGCCCCGGCGACCGCATCCTCGCCGTCCTCCCCCTCTTCCACATCTACGGCCTCACCGCCCTCATGAACGCGCCGCTGCGCAAGGGCGCCACCGTCGTCGTCCTGCCCCGCTTCGAACTGGACACCTTCCTCGCCGCCATCCAGAACCACCGCATCACCGGCCTCTACGTCGCCCCGCCGATCGTCCTCGCCCTCGCCAAGCACCCCGCGGTCGCCGACTACGACCTGTCCTCCCTGAAGTACGTCATGAGCGCCGCCGCCCCCCTGGACGCCCGCCTCGCCGCCGCCTGTTCACAGCGGCTCGGCCTGCCGCCGGTCGCCCAGGCCTACGGCATGACGGAACTCTCGCCCGGCACCCACGTCACCCCGCTCGCCGCCCTGGACCAGGCACCGCCCGGCACCGTCGGCAAGCTCATCGCCGGCACCGAGATGCGCATCGTCTCCCTCGACGACCCCCGCAAGGACATCGGCACCGGCGAACCCGGCGAGATCCTCATCCGCGGCCCCCAGGTCATGAAGGGCTACCTCGGCCGCCCCGACGCCACCGCCGACATGATCGACACCGACGGCTGGCTGCACACCGGCGACGTCGGCCGCGTCGACGCCGACGGCTGGCTGTTCGTCGTCGACCGGGTCAAGGAACTCATCAAGTACAAGGGCTTCCAGGTGGCCCCCGCCGAACTGGAGGCCCTGCTGCTCACCCACCCGGGCATCGCCGACGCCGCCGTCGTCGGCGACTACAACGAGGACGGCAACGAGATCCCGCACGCCTTCGTCGTCCGCCAGCCCACCGCCGCCGGCCTCACCGAGAACGAGACCATGCTCTACGTCGCCGAACGCGTCGCGCCCTACAAACGCGTCCGCAAGGTCACCTTCATCACCGGCGTGCCCCGCGCGGCCTCCGGAAAGATACTCCGCCGCGAACTGCGCGCCCTCGCCAAGGCCGGGGCACCCGAGGAGAGCCCATGACGCTGATCGGACGGACCCACACGCGTGCCGTCACCTCCCTCAGCCTCGACGCCACCACCACCCGCAACGCCCTGTCCGCCGCCCTCGTCGCCGAACTCGCCGACGCCCTCACCGACTGCGCCGGGGACCCCGGTGTCCGCGCGGTCGTCCTCACCCACACCGGCACCACCTTCAGCGCCGGCGCCGACCTGCGCGACCCGCCCGACCCCGACGCGCTCGTCGGCCTGCTCCGCCAGATCGTCGCCCTGCCCAAACCGGTCGTCGCCCGCGTCACCGGCCACGTCCGCGCGGGCGGCCTCGGCCTGCTCGCCGCCTGCGACATCGCCGCCGCGTCCACCGGGTCCACCTTCGCCTTCACCGAGGTGCGCATCGGAGTCGCCCCCGCGGTGATCTCCCTGCCCCTCCTCCCGCGCACCGACCCCCGCGCCCTCGCCCGCTACTACCTCACCGGCGAACGCTTCGACCCGCCCGAGGCCGTGCGCCTGGGCCTGATCACCACCACCGCCGACGACGTCGACACCGCCCTCACCCCCGTCCTCGACGGCCTCCGCCGCTCCGCACCCCAGGCCCTGGCCGAGACGAAACAGCTGCTCACGGCTAGGGTGCTGGAGACATTCGACCGGGACGCGGCCACCCTCACCGCGCTCTCGGCCCGGCTGTTCTCCTCCGACCAGGCCCGCGAGGGGATGACAGCCTTCCTCGAACGACGGGACGCGGCGTGGGTGGTGTGAACAGAGGTGCGGGTGCCGGTGCGGGTACTGGCGTGAGCACGGCCGAACGCGCCCCCAAACAGGACCGCAGCCGGGCCACCCGGCAGCGGCTCCTGGAAGCCGCCGTCGCCTGCCTCGCCGAACACGGCTGGACCGGCTCCACGGTCGCCGTCGTCGCCGAACGCGCCGGCGTCTCCCGGGGCGCCGCCCAGCACCACTTCCCGACCCGGGAGGACCTCTTCACGGCCGCCGTCGAATACGTCGCCGAAGAACGCTCCACGGCCCTGCGCGCCCTCTTCCCCGAAGGCACCACCGGCGACCGCCGGGCCGTCGTCTCGGCCCTCGTCGACCTCTACACCGGTCCCCTCTTCCGCGCCGCCCTGCACCTCTGGGTCGCCGCCTCCAACGAGGACCAGCTCCGCCCCCGCGTGACCGAACTGGAGGCCCGGGTCGGCCGCGAGACCCACCGCATCGCCGTCGACCTCCTCGCCGCCGACGAGACCCGCCCCGGCACCCGGGAGACCGTCCAGGGCCTCCTGGACATGGCACGCGGCCTGGGCCTGGCGAATCTCCTCACGGACGACAGGGCGAGACGGGAACGGGTGGTGACCCAGTGGGCGGCACTGCTGGACGAGATTCTTTGAGAATCAGGGCGCGCAGCGCCTGATTCCCAGGGGCGCGGGGAACTGCGCGACCAGCCCCCACCGGCCCGTACTCGCCCATGCACCCCAAGAGGCGACTCAGTGGGCGATGTCCACATACCCCTCGATGTCCTGCGGCTTGCGCACCCCCGGCCCCCCATACCGCGCCGACGGCCGCACCAGCCGCCCCGTCCGCTTCTGCTCAAGAATGTGCGCCGACCACCCCGCGGTCCTCGCACACGTGAACATCGACGTGAACATGTGCGCCGGCACCTCCGCGAAGTCCAGCATGATCGCCGCCCAGAACTCCACATTGGTGGCCAGCACACGATCCGGCCGCCGATTGTGGAGCTCCTCCAGCGCCGCCTTCTCCAACGCCTCCGCGATCTCGAACCGCGGCGCCCCCAGCTCCCGAGCCGTCCGCCGCAGCACCCGCGCCCGCGGATCCTCCGCCCGGTACACCCGGTGCCCGAACCCCATCAGCCGCTCACCCCGGTCCAGCGCCCGCTTGACGTACCCCACCGCGTCCCCGGTCCGCTCGATCTCCTCGATCATCCCGAGCACCCGGGAGGGCGCGCCCCCGTGCAGCGGCCCCGACATGGCCCCCACCGCACCGGACAACGCGGCCGCGACGTCCGCACCGGTCGACGCGATCACCCGCGCCGTGAAGGTGGACGCGTTCATCCCGTGCTCGGCGGCGGAGGTCCAGTACGCGTCCACGGCCGCCACGTGCCGGGGATCCGGCTCACCACGCCACCGGATCATGAACCGCTCGACCACCGAGTGCGCCTTGTCGATCTCCCGCTGCGGCACCATCGCCAGCCCCTGCCCACGCGCGGACTGGGCGACGTACGACAGCGCCATCACCGCGGCCCGCGCCAGGTCGTCCCGGGCCTGCTCGGCGTCGATGTCGAGGAGCGGCTTCAGCCCCCACACCGGCGCGAGCATGGCCAGCGCCGACTGGACGTCCACCCGGATGTCACCCGAATGGACGGGGATCGGGAACGGCTCGGCCGGCGGCAGCCCCGGATTGAACGCCCCGTCGACGAGCAGCCCCCACACGTTGCCGAACGACACGTGGCCGACCAGGTCCTCGATGTCGACGCCCCGGTACCGCAGGGCGCCGCCCTCCTTGTCCGGCTCGGCGATCTCCGTCTCGAACGCGACGACTCCTTCGAGCCCGGGTACGAAGTCCGACATGGGGCGGCTCCTCAGGGGTGTAGGCGGAGGCACATGCACCATAACCCCGAGTGCCATAAATGGGGACCCCAGCGGCACTCAGTGCCACACTCTGTGCCGTCCGCCGGTGCCGCGCAGGGCGATACGGCAAGATGACCGCGTGACCGATCGCGACGCCGCCGCCTCCGACGAACCCCTCCTCGACCCCGCCGCGATGCGCAAGCACTACCGGGCCGAGGGATTCGAGGAGCACGACCTGGCCGCACACCCCATGGACCAGTTCACTCGCTGGTTCGAACAGGCCGCGCGGGCCGCCGCCGACGGCATGATCTACGAACCCAACGCGATGGTCGTCGCCACCGCCGACGCCGAGGGCCGCCCCAGCTCACGCACCGTCCTCATGAAGCAGTACGACAGCCGCGGCTTCGTCTTCTACACCAACTACGACTCCCGCAAGGCCCAGGACCTCGCCGCGAACCCCTACGTCTCGCTGGTCTTCCCCTGGCACGCCATCGCCCGCCAGGTCGTCGTCACCGGCACCGCCCGCCGCACCGGCCGCGACGAGACCGCCGCCTACTTCCGCACCCGCCCGCACGGCTCCCAGCTCGGTGCCTGGGCCAGCACCCAGTCCACGGTCATCTACTCCCGCGCCGAACTCGACGCCGCCTACGCGGAGCTCAGCGCCCGCTACCCCGAGGGCGAACAGGTCCCGGTCCCGCCGCACTGGGGCGGCTTCCGCATCGCCCCCCAGACCGTCGAGTTCTGGCAGGGCCGCCAGAACCGCCTCCACGACCGCCTCCGCTACGTCGCCGACCCCGACGGCACCTGGCACGTGGAACGCCTCAGCCCCTGAGCCCCCAGGGACCTGCCGGCCCCGAAAACGCAGACGACCCGCGAGCTCGGGTCCCTCCGCCGTACGGCGGAGAAGCCGGCCGGACGTACCGGCGAGCTCGCGGGTCGGGTGACTGCTTGGGATTGGGCCGGCTGCACGTGTCTGTCACGTGCTGGTCCGGCACCGCACTGGGTGTGGTGACGGGCCGCTAGCCCGCAGCCACCTCACGCGTCCGGTTGTCGTACATCTGCCGAACCACCTCCCTTCTCGTGTACCTCACACCCTACGAAGCCGACTGAAGGCGCTCAAGGGATTTTTTGTAGGTGACGGGCCGTGGCAAGACCTCTAGCGTCCCAGCCATGAAGAGCGCAGGGCGACGGGAGAGGGCACGTGGGTGAGCTGAGGGTGGTTTCGGTGGACGGGGGCGGGGCGTTGGAGGAGTGGCGGTATGTGCACAACGTCGTCGTGCCGCCGGCGGCGATGTCGGGGGAGGAGGCGGCGGAGCGGCTGGCGCGGGGGTATCGGTTGGAGAACGCGTACGCCGGGGACGTGCTGGTGGGGTGTTCGACCGTGCGGCCCGCGGTCGGTGGGGTGGTGACGGTGATCGCGCGGGTGCTGCCGGAGTTCCGGCGGCGGGGGTTCGGGGCGTCTTTGTACGAACACGCTCTCGGGCACGCGCGCGTGCCGGGTGTCGAGGCCGTCGAGACGTGTGTGCTGGCGGCCAACGAGGACGGGCTGCGGTTCGCCGAGTCGTACGGGTTCGTCGAGGTCGAGCGGTATGTGCTGGACGGGGAGAGCGACGAGTGGGTGGATCTGCGGCTCGCGCTGTGACGCGGTGGCCGGGGGCGGCTTGCAACGATTCCTTCAATCTTGCGGGAACACAGTGTGGGCTGCGTCACGTTCGAGTTGAATGAAGGCAGCGAGTGAGCCTGATGGGGGTCCAGGTGAGTGCTTCCCGGCGTAGTGGGGCCACGGACGAGCTGGGGCCCGACGAGCCCGAGCCGGAACCGGAGCGCGATGCTCCGGAGGACTCGGGCGGCTCCGACCTGCTCGCCGCGCTGCTCGACGGTATGGACGCGGCGCTGTGCGCGTTCGACGCGGACGGTTTCGTCACGCACTGGAACCGTGAGGCCGAGCGGATCCTCGGGTGGACGGCGGCCGAGGCGGTGGGCCGGCACGGGTTCGCCGGGTGGGCGGTGCGGGAGGCCGACGCCGACGAGGTCGAGGGGCGGCTGCTGTCCGCCATGCACGCGCCGGGGCGCCAGGTGCACGAGTTCGCGCTGCTCACCAAGGACGGCGGGCGGGTCCTGGTACGGACGCAGTCGGCGGCGGTACGCGGGCCGGACGGGAAGCCGGCGGGGGTGTACTGCGCGTTCAGCGAGGTGCACACGCAGATCGACCTGGAGCGGTCGATCGCGCTGAGCGAGGCGCTGTTCGAGGACGCGGCCTGGGGTGTCGTGCTGGTGGACGCGGATCTGCGGCCCGCCGTGGTCAACGCGCACGCCGCGCGGGCGCTTGGTATCGGGCGTACGTCGGCGCTCGGACGGCCGCTCGGGGAGTTGCTCGCGCAGGGTGTGGAGGACCTGGAGAGCGCGCTGACGCACGTGCTGGCCGAGGGGGCGCCGCCCGCGCCGGCCGAGATGTGGGTGAGCGTGCGGACGGCGGAGGGCGAGCAGCGGCGCTGCTGGCGGTCGGGGTTCCTGCGGCTGGCGTCGCCGTTGGCGGAGGAGCCGGTGCCGCTCGGGGTCGGCTGGCTGTTCCAGGACGTCACGGAGGCCAAGCAGGCCGAGCAGGAGGCGGCGACGCTGCGCTTCCGGGCCAACCAGCTGCACCGCGCGGCCCGTGCGGCCGCCGACTGCGAGGATCCGGCGGAGGCGGCCACCGTCCATCTGGACTTCGCGCTGGCCGGGTTCGCCGACCACGCGGTGATCGACCGGGTCGTGGGCGGGTCCCGGGCCGACGGGGAGGTGGGGCCGGTCCGGCTGGTGCGGATCGCGGCCACGCCGTCCGGTACGCCGGGGCCGAGCATGCTGACGGGGGCGGCGGGGCTGCCGGTGCGGTACGAGGAGGGGCATCCGGCGTTGCAGTGCGTGGCGCGGGCCGGGAGCGTGCGGGCGGACGCCGGTTCGGTGCCGTTGGACCGGGCGCGGGCCTGGGCGCTGGACCGGCAGTGGCCGGGTGACGTGGTGCACGCGTTGTGCGCGGTGCTGCGCAGCCGGGGGCGGACGCTGGGTGTGGTGACGTTCCTGCGCGGCTCGGGCCGTAACCGCTTCGAGCGGCCGGACGCGACGTACGCGGAGGACGTGGCGGTGCGCATCGCCACCGCGCTGGACCTGGCCCATCTCGTGAGGGAGCGGCAGCCGTAGCGGCAGCCGTCGCGGGGGTGGCGGCGGCGCCGGTGGTGGCGGTGGTGGTGCCGGCCGTGGGGCTTCAGTGCTGGTAGAAGATGCGGTCGCGGTACTCCTCGAACACGCGGGCGTTCCATTCGTGGCCGCCGTCGACGTTGCCGGAGCGCAGCAGCGGGGGTTCGGTGCCGCGGTCGGCGAGGGTGGCCGCGGTGGTGGCGAGGACCGCCTGGAGCAGGGCGCTGGTGACGACCGTGGAGGCGGGGGCGAAGGGCGCCGGGATGGTGTCGAGGGTGAGTTCGGCGTCCCCGACGGCGATCTTCGAGTCGAGGACGACGTCGCAGTGGTCCTTGAGGTAGGTGCCGGAGCTGTGCCGGGAGGTGGTCTGCGCGGCGTACGCCACCGACGTCACGCCGATGACCCGGACGCCGCGGCGGCGGGCCTCGGCGGCCATCTCGACGGGCAGGGCGTTGCGGCCGGACAGGGAGATGATCACGAGGGCGTCGCCGGGGCGCAGGGGTGAGGTGTCGAGGACGGCGGTGGCGAGTCCGTCGACGCGTTCGAGTCGGGAGCCGAGGGTGGCGGGCATGACGTCGACGCCGACGAGGCCGGGGGCGGCGAGGAGGTTCATCAGGGCGAGGCCGCCGGCGCGGTAGACGACGTCCTGGGCGGCGAGGGAGGAGTGTCCGGCGCCGAAGGCGAACAGCCGGCCGCCGGAGGTGACGGTGTCGGCGAGGAGGGTGGCGGCGGTGGTGATGGCGTCGGCCTCTTCGTCGCGGACGCGTTGCAGGAGGCTGATGGCGGCGTCGAAGAACAGGTCGGCGGGCGTGCCGTCGCTCATGCGGGCCCCTTTGCGCGGTCGGCGTCAGCGGCTGTGTTGGTGCCGCGGATCACCCTCAGGTCTGGACCAGGGCGGTGTCAATATGGCCGGTGGTTCCGTGCGGGTGGGCGCGGCTGAATGAGACACGGCTGGGCAGCGCCCCTTTGGGGGCGCGGGGAACTGCGCGGTCGGCCCCCACCGGCCCGCAGTCGAAGGTCGGCCCCCGCACCCCCCGTTTCCGCGGTGTCCCCCGCTTGTCGGTGGGATCCGGCAGAATTGGGGGCAGGGCCAGCGCACGCGGCCGGGGCTTCCGGCAGAGGTAATCGAGGGGCACGAATGTCCGGACTGATCGACACCACGGAGATGTATCTCCGCACCATCCTCGAGCTGGAAGAGGAAGGCGTTGTCCCCATGCGCGCCCGCATCGCGGAGCGGCTCGACCAGAGCGGGCCGACGGTGAGCCAGACGGTGGCGCGGATGGAGCGGGACGGCCTGGTGTCCGTCGCCACCGACCGCCACCTGGAGCTGACCGACGAGGGCCGGCGGCTGGCGACGCGCGTGATGCGCAAGCACCGGCTCGCCGAGTGCCTGCTGGTCGACGTGATCGGCCTGGAGTGGGAGCAGGTGCACGCCGAGGCGTGTCGCTGGGAGCACGTGATGAGCGAGGCCGTGGAGCGGCGCGTGCTGGAGCTGCTGCGGCACCCGACCGAGTCGCCGTACGGCAATCCGATCCCGGGCCTGGAGGAGCTGGGCGAGAAGGACGGCGCGGACCCGTTCCTCGACGAGAGCATGGTGTCGCTGGCCGACCTGGATCCGGGCGCGGACGGCAAGACGGTGGTCGTGCGCCGGATCGGCGAGCCCATCCAGACCGACGCGCAGCTGATGTACACGCTGCGGCGGGCGGGTGTGCAGCCCGGTTCGGTGGTGAGCGTGACCGAGGCGGCCGGCGGGGTGCTGGTGGGCAGTGGTGGCGAGGCGGCCGAGCTGGAGGCGGACGTCGCCTCCCACGTGTTCGTGGCCAAGCGCTGAGCGGCGTTTCCGGGTCAGTCAACTTCCTTTGTTCTCGCGGAAGTTGATGCTTCTGTCCGGTTGCCGGCCGGTGCGTGTCGAACGCGCCGAATCCAAGATCCAGTAGGCGGAATCGCAGCGCTGGAACGTTTCGCGTGCAAGGCTGTCGCGAGAGGCATATGACCTGAGGGGGGCGGGGAGGATGTGCCGAGGGCTCGGGCATGGGTTTGGCCCCGGCACCTTGCGGTGCCGGGGCCTGTCCTCCCCAGTGCTGACCCGGAGCCCCGAGCTCTCAGGGTCATTCCCGCGGACCGTTTTCCCCGAGCGGCCCGCCCCCCGCAGAAGAAATCCCCCCGGCGACGCCGATCATGCCTGGAGAGGGGTCACTCGAATGAGGGGTGTTGCCTGCCGGAACCCGATTTTCGAATAGAGGTTCGATAGTCTGCAGCGGTACCGAAGCACCACGAAGCGATACGAGGCGACAGTAGGCACGCGGAGCTAGGGGGGGTGCCAGGCCCATGGCACGGCGCATCGACGTGACGGGAGCCGGCGGCGTACACCTCGCCGCCTGGGAGTTCGCGGATCCGCCCAAGACGGAGGATCCGGACCTGTCGTCTCCCGGCGTGCTGTTACTGCACGGCCTGATGGGCCGCGCCTCGCACTGGGCGTCCACCGCCCGCTGGCTCTCCGAGCGTCACCGGGCCGCCGCCCTCGACCAGCGCGGCCACGGCCAGAGCGACAAGCCCCCGCAGGCCGCCTACACCCGTGAGGCGTACGTCGAGGACGCCGCGGCCGCCGTCGAGCAGCTGGGCCTCGCCCCGGCCGTGCTCATCGGCCACGCGATGGGCGCGCTGACCGCCTGGCAGCTCGCCGCGAAACGCCCCGAACTGGTGCGGGGTCTGATCATCTGCGACATGCGGGCCTCCGCGCTCGGCGCCGCCTCGCAGCGCGAATGGGCCGACTGGTTCAAGTCCTGGCCCGTTCCGTTCGCCACGCTCGCCGACGTGCGCAAGTGGTTCGGCGAGGACGACCCCTGGGTGGAGCGGCCGAATCCGGCACGCGGGGAGTTCTACGCCGAGGTGATGCACGAGGGACCCGACGGCTGGCGGCCGGTGTTCGACCCCGACCGGATGCTGAAGTCCCGGGAGACGTGGGTGTACGACGCGCACTGGGAGGAACTGGCCCAGGTGCCGTGCCCCACGCTGGTGGTGCGCGGGGTGGACGGGGAGCTGGGGCGGGCGGAGGCGCAGGAGATGGTCCGGGTGCTGCCGAAGGGGGAGTACGCCGAGGTGGCGGACGCGGGTCACCTGCTGCCGTACGACCGGCCGGAGGCGTGGCGGGCGGCTGTGGAGCCGTTTCTCGACCGGCTGGGGGAGTGAAGAGCGCGAGCGGAGGGGCGGCGGTGTGGTGTCGCGGCCGCGGGTGCGTCGTGGCTGGTCGCGCAGTTCCTCGCGCCCCTGGGCAGGTCGCGGGCGCCGTCAGCCTTTGCTGACCGCCGCCAGGATCTCCGGCAGGTTCGCCGCCGTGCGCGGGGCCGCCGCGCGCAGGCCCGCCCAGGTGACCGCCGCGCCGTAACCCGCCCCCACCGGCAGCAGCAGCCAGGTCCACGCCTCACCCCCCGCGCTCACGTTCAGCGCGATCGTCAGCGCGATGACGGGGGCACACAGCAGGGCCGCCGAGACCATGCCGCCGAAGATCGCGATCCATGCCAGGCCGGCCTGGCCGGGGGCCACGTTCTTGTGGCCCTCCTGGGGGATGGAGTAGGGGAAGCGGGCGGAGGTCCAGGCGCCGGTCGCCAGCATCGCGCCCAGCAGGGCGAAGGAGAGACCCAGCACCTCGGGGAGCCGGGGCCAGTCGCCCAGCAGTGCCGTGGTCAGGACGGTCACCAGCGTGGCGTACGGCAGGGTGATCACCAGCAGGGCCAGCGCCCGCCCGCGCAGTTCGGTGTAGGCGTCCCGGGCGGACGAAATGGTCAACGCCACCATCCAGAAGGCGGAGGTGTCCTGCCCGAACTGGTTGTACATCTGGATGCCGAGCATCCCGGCGGCGAAGCACGCGAAGTAGATCGAGCCGGTGCCCTGCAGGGCGTTGAAGACGGGCACGATCAGGCCGATGGCCAGCGAGGTCACCCAGGCGGCCTTGGTCTTGGGGTCGCGCCAGACGTAGCGCAGGCTGCGCGCCATGACCGTACCGGTGCGTCCGCCGGGCAGCAGCCGCCCCGTCCCGCGGCCTTCCGGCGAACGGCTCCGGACGGCCGCGTCGGGCGCCTGGAGGGTGGATCCGTCAGGTGAGGTCATCAGGCGGGTCAGTGTCCGCGCCCAGGCGCCGACGAGCAGTCCCAGCGCGGCGGCGGACAGCCCGAGCTGCAGGGCCGCCGCGCCGTACGACCCCTCGCTCGCCGACCGCACCGCGCCGATCGCCGACGCGGGCGGCACCCACCGCAGCACGTCGGCCACCGGCGCGAGCCGCCCGAGTCCGGCCGAACCGAGGCTCTGGGCGCCGAAGTTGACGAGCTGCGTGCCGACCGCGATGACCAGGCCGCTCAGCACGGCCAGGTCACGGCCCTTGCGGCTGGTGAGCAGCCGTACGTTCGCGGCGGCCACCGCGCGGGCGAGGGCCACGCAGACCAGCAGCGCGAGGACCACGGCGACGACCGTGACGCCGTAACCGGCCGCGCCGTGCGCCACCGCCAGCGCGCAGCCCACCAGCAGCAACAGGCTGAACAGGGGGCCGATGCCGACCAGCGACGCGGCCAGCAGGGCCCGGACCAGAGGGCGGGGCCGGAGCGGGAGCATCACCAGCCGGGTCGGGTCCAGGGTCTCGTCGCCGCTCGGGAAGAACAGCGGCATCACCGCCCACCCCAGCGCCAGCACGGCGGCCCCCGGCACCGCCACCGCGTCCGCGTGCGGGTTCCCGCGCAGCAGGACCAGCCCCAGCAGTTGCGCCGCGCCGAACAGCAGCGCGAGGACGGCCGACGCGACGAACGCGGCGCGTCGGCCGCCGGACTGCCGCAGCCCGTTGCGCAGCAGCGACAGCTTCAGCCGTACGACGGTGGCGGTCACGTCGGTCATCGGGCCGCCCCGCCGCCCAGCCAGTCCAGGTCGGAGGCGGTGTCCCGCCCGCTCGCCCCGACGAGTTCGAGGAACGCCGCCTGGAGGGTGGGGTGCGCCCCGCGCACCTCGGCCAGGGGCCCCGTCGCCCGGATCCGGCCGGCCGCCATCACCGCGACCCAGTCGCACAGCGACTCGACGAGCTCCATCACGTGGGAGGAGAAGACGACGGTCGCGCCGGAGGCGGTGTACCGCTCCAGCACGCCCCGGATGGTCTGTGCGGACACCGGGTCGACACCCTCGAACGGCTCGTCCAGGAAGAGGACTTCGGGGTTGTGGAGGAGAGCGGCGGCCAGCCCGATCTTCTTGCGCATGCCGGTCGAGTAGTCGACGACGAGTTTGTGCTGGGCGCCGGCGAGGTCGAGGACGTCCAGGAGCTGGGCGGCCCGCTTGTCGACCTCGGCGCCGGGGAGTCCGCGCAGGCGGCCGGAGTAGCCGAGCAGTTCCCGTCCGGAGAGCCGTTCGAAGAGACGGAGGCCTTCGGGGAGGACGCCGATGCGGGCCTTCACGGCCACCGGGTCCTGCCACACGTCGTGGCCGACGACCTCGACGGAGCCCTGATCGGGGCGGAGCAGTCCGGTCACCATGGACAGGGTGGTGGTCTTGCCGGCGCCGTTCGGCCCGACGAGCCCGACGAACTTCCCGGCGGGCAGCGACAGGTCGATCCCGCCGACGGCCACCTGCTGCCCAAACCGCTTCCAGAGCCCACGAACACGCACGGCATCGGTCATGGGCCAACCCTATGGGTGCGGCGAGCTCCGGGGGTCCGAGTGGGGGAGGCTGAGGCGGGGTGGGGACGCTTGCCGGGTGGGCGCGGCTGAGGAGAGGCGGTTGCGCAGCGCCCCGTAAGGGGCGCGGGGAACTGCGCGATCAGCCACGATGGGTCCGCAGCCGCGCACGACACAGCACCCGGCAGCGGCAGGCGCGCTACCGGTCCCTCCCGCACGCGTACGCCAACGGCGAGATCAATTCCTCCACGTCCGGCAGCCACCGGTTCGCGGCCGTCGGCCGGCACGCCCACTGCACCGCCCCCCGCGAGCCGTACCGTGTGGGCGGCGCCGGCACATACGCCCCCTCCCCGAGCGCCGTAAGGTCCAGCGACGCCGGTGACCAGCCCAGCTTCCGCACCAGGTCCGGCACCTTCGCCGACGCACCCGGCAGAACGAAGAACTGCATCCGGCGGTCGGGGGTCAGCGTCACCGGCCCCAGTGTCAGCTCCATCCGCTCCATGCGCGCCAGCGCGAGAAACCCCGCCGTCTCCGGGACGGACAGCGCGTCGAAGGTCCGCCCCGTCGGCAGCAGGATCGACGCCGTCGGCTGGTTCTGCCACATCCGGCGCGCCACCGTCGCACTGCCGGTCGCCTGCGTCGCCCAGTCCGGGTGCGCCGCGTGCGCGCCGGGCGCGCCGCACGCGACCTCGCCGCAGGAGCAGCGTTGCACCCCCTCGACCGCTTCCAGCCAGGTGCCCGGGAAGACGTCCCAGTGGCGCTCCTCGGCGTAGCGTACGGCGGTGTCCAGCAGCGATTCCCCACGCTGCTTCGGAATCTGAGCGGCGTCGGTGCCCACGATCGTCTCTTCCACGTTCAACACAACTCCCGCGTCCACCTGGAGTTACGGGCGTAGCGCGCGCGGGGGAGGAGCATCCTCTCCGCAATCGGGGCGCATGGATGCATGTGTGGGGGCGCGCAGGAGGAACCGGGGCGTGAGCGGGTAGTCACACGTGGGGGGTTGGCGGCGGCCGTGCCCGAAGTTCCGCCGCCTTTACCCGGCAATCTTCGCATGTCCCGCATTGTCGGTATGTCTGCTGGGCAGTGATCGCAAAGGCCGGATCTTTTCCCTACAGGGAGTTCGCAGGGGGTACGCCATGGCCGCAAGGCCGCTTGTCGCGCGGCAGCCGAACGAACGGTTGCAGGCGCTCATCCAGGAGGCGGGGTGCTCGAACGCCGGGCTCGCCCGCCGGGTCAACATGTGCGGCGCCGAGCACGGTCTCGACCTCCGGTACGACAAGACGTCCGTGGCGCGCTGGCTGCGCGGCCAGCAGCCGCGGGGCCGGGCGCCGGCGATCATCGCCGAGGCGCTGGGCCGCAAGCTGGGCCGTACGGTCACGATCGACGAGATCGGCATGGCCAACGGCAAGAACCTCGCCTCGGGGGTCGGTCTCCAGTTCTCGCCGACGGTGCTGGGGGCCATCGAGCAGGTCTGCGAGCTGTGGCGCAGCGACGTGGGACGCCGGGACTTCCTGTCGGGTTCCTCGGTCGCCGCGTCCGCGCTGGTGGAGCCCAGCCGGGACTGGCTGATCTCGGCGCCGGACGCGCAGGTGGCGCGGCAGGCGGGGCCGCGGGTCGGGCCGTCGGACGTCGCGGCGGTGAAGGCGATGACGCAGGCCCTCACCGACCTCGACCACCAGTTCGGCAGCGGGCATGTGCGCCCGGTCGTCGTGCACTACCTCAACAGCGTCGTCTCCGGGCTGCTGGCCGGCTCCTACCGGGAGTCCGTGGGGCGGGAGTTGTTCGCGGCCGTCGCCCGGCTCACCGAACTGGCCGGGTACATGGCCGTCGACACCGGTCAACCCGGGCTCGCCCAGCGGTACTACATCCAGTCGCTGCGCCTCGCGCAGGCGGCCGGCGACCGCGGCTACGGCGGCTATGTGCTCGCCTCCTCGATGAGCCATCTCGCCGCGCAGCTCGGCAACCCGCGGGAGATCGCCCAGTTGGCGCGGGCGGCCCAGGAGGGGGCGCGGGGCCGCGTGACCCCGCGCGCGGAGGCGATGTTCTTCGCGGCCGAGGCCCGTGGCCACGCCCTGCTCGGCGACGTGCGCTCGGCGCAACTGGCGTCCGGGCGGGCGGTGTCGGCGATGGAGGCGGCCGATCCGGCGTCCGGGGACGACCCGGCGTGGATCAGGCACTTCGACGAGGCCTACCTGGCCGACGAGTTGGCGCACTGCCACCGCGACCTGGGCCAGGCCGAGGCGGCCGCCAGGTGCGCGCAGCAGTCGCTGGACGGGCACCCGGAGACCCGGGCCCGGCGCCGGGCGATCGGCTATGTGCTCCTCGCCACAGCGCAGGTGCAGCAGCGGGAGATCGAACAGGCCTGCGCCACCGGGACGAAGGCGGTCGAACTGCTGGAGACGGTCCGCTCCAACCGCGGCGCCGAGTACCTGGAGGACTTCCAGCAGCGGCTGGAGCCGTTCCGGGACGAACCGGTGGTCAGGGAGTTCGGAGCGCGCCTGGATCTGCAGGCGGCCGCGTGAATGTCCGCCCCGCGGCTGCGTGAACGGGCGGGAAACCCCGCCTTGCCGTGCTGGAAGCGGCGTGTACAGCGCACCGCGGGGCGGTTTTGTTACTGCTGTCACAGGGAACAAGATCGCGCCCTTGGCTGCGTGGCACCCTGCTGAGGTGACCCGGTAGCGTGAGTCCGATTCACAAGGTCCCCCATTGGTAGGAGTCCCGGTGACGCAGAGTGGACAGGGCGAGCCCGCGCGCGAAGGCATCGTGCTGCCCTCGGACGGTGGCGAGCCCCTGCTGCCGGGTATGACGGGCAGCCCCGTCCCCGCCGCGCAGCCGCCCGCCCCGGCCGCAGCGCCGCCCGATGGCCAGTCCTGGGGCCAGCCGTGGGGCCCCGGCCGGCCGCAGAGCCACCAGCAGAGCCCGCAGCCCCAGTCGCCCGGCCAGGGCTGGCCGCAGGCGGCGGGCCAGGAGTGGGCCGCCCCCGAATCGCCGCTGCCGCCCGCCTGGACCGCCCAGTCGCACGCCCCCCAGTCGCACGGGGCACCGGCCCACACCGACCAGGCCCAGGCCCCCGGCGCCGGTCCGCTGCCGCCGGAGGGGGCGCCGACCCCGTCGTACGGCGGCGGCTACGAGCAGGCGTACGGCTACGGCGCGCCCCAGCCCCAGCAGTCGTACGGCGCCCCGCTGCCCCCGGCCGTCGGCCACGACGCCTACGGCGGTGCGGTGCCGCCCGCCGACGAGGGGGCCACCCAGTACATACCGCCGGTGCCCGCCGCGCCGCTGGACGAGGGCGCCACGCAGTACATACCGCCGGTGCCCGCGGCCTCCGAGGGCGCCACCCAGCTGATCCCGCCGGTGGGTCCCGGTGCGCTGCCGCCGGAGTCCCACGGGCAGACCGCCTTCCCCGGCCGGCAGTCCGGCCCCGCGGCGCACTCCGACGCCGAGGCCACGCAGTACATCCCGCCGTACCAGGCCGCCGCCGGACCGCAGGGCGGGGGCGACCGGCAGCCGCCCGCCGAGTTCGACAACCTCTTCCGCAGCGCGCCGGGCGGTGAGCCCCCGGCCGCGTCCACGGCCCAGATGCCGCGCTTCCAGCCCCAGCCGCAGCCCCAGAGCGGCTACCAGCAGCCGCCGGCGTACACCCCGCCCCCCACGTCGTACGACGACGGTGGCGGCCGGGGCGGTCGCGGCGGCCGGTCGAAGGTGCCGCTGATCGCCGCGGTCGGGATCGGCATCGCCGTGCTCGGCATCGGCGCCGGTGCCCTGTTCAGCGGCGGCGGGGGTTCGGGCGGCGGCGACAAGACGGTCGCTGCCTCCGCCTCGGCCTCCGACGGCTCCTCCTCGGCCGCGGGTGACCCCGCGAAGGCACAGGCCGTCGCCCTGGACAAGCTGCTCGCCGACAGCGGCAGCAGCCGGGCCTCGGTGATCAACGCCGTCGCCCAGGTGAAGCAGTGCCAGAACCTGGACGGCTCCGCCTCCGACCTGCGCAACGCCGCCCAGCAGCGCGCCGAGCTGGTCACCCGGCTGGCCAAGCTGTCCATCGACAAGCTGCCGGACAACGCCGAGCTGAGCACCGCGCTCACCCGGGCCTGGCAGGCCTCCGCGAACGCCGACAACCACTACGCGGCCTGGGCCGACCAGGCCAGGGGCAAGCACGGCTGCCACAAGGGCCAGGCCCGCGCCACCGGCCAGACCGCCGCCGGCAACCGGGAGAGCGGCACGGCCAGCAGCCAGAAGGTGAAGGCGGCCGCGCTGTGGAACGCGATCGCGAGCAAGTACGGACTGACCCAGCGGCAGCCGACCCAGCTGTAGCCGCCGGCCGCCAACCGCCGGCCCAGCCACGGCGGCGGCCGGGTCGTGCGGAGCGCTGACGGGTCGGCCGGTGACGGGCCGGCCGTCAGCTCAGGTCGGCGTTCTCCAGGATGTCGGTCATGTCCAGGGCCTGCTGGTGCGCCGACTGCAGCAGGCCGCCCTTGACCGTCTGGACGTTCACGTCGGCGTTGACCAGCCGGGCGAAGCCGGCCGCGGCCAGCCTGCCCTGGTAGGGCCAGGACAGGGACGGGGTGAGGCCACCGGTGGAGACCTTCAGCCCGTCGTTGAGGGTGCGGCGCACACTGTCGGCGCTGACCTCGCCGTCGCCGATCTTCTCCAGCGCGGCGGTGAGGACCTGGTAGGCGATCCAGGTGGTCTGCACCCCGGCGTCGGCCGGGTCGATCCGGTTGTCGCCGAAGGCCTCCTTGTTGATCACCTTCTTCATCTCGTCCCAGCGCCGGTCCGAGGCCACGGGGTACCAGCCGGTGATGTAGGACCCCTCGTAGGGACCGCGCGCCCCGCCCGTGGAGTTGATCACCGTCTGGTCGACACTGCCGATCTCGGCGGCCGTCTTCACTGTCGGGTGGCCCTGGCGGGCGCGCTGGAAGCTGTCCATGAAGGTGGCCGTGCGGCCGCCCAGCTCGGGCACCACGCAGCCCGTCCTCGACGGGTCCGAGGAGGCGCTCTCCACGGCCTTCTGGGACTGCGCGTCGTACTCGGTGAGATTCTCCGCCGCGAGCTGGTCGATCGCCTTGGCGTGGCCGCCCGCCCTGAGACCCGAGTCGAGCAGCTGGGGCAGCTGGTCGCCGGCGATGGTGTCGGGGCGGACCAGGGTGACCGGGCCGCACGAGTCGGCCAGCGCCTCCCCGAGCCCGGCCAGCAGGGTGAGCGAGCCGCCGTTGACCGGGTAGGAGACGGGGCTGGTGAACTCCTCGTTCGACGCCCCGTAGCCGCCTATGTAGGGGATGGCCGCGCCCTCCAGGGGGGCGAAGTAGGAGTCGCCGAACTGGCTGTAGGAGCCGACCACGGCGGCGACGTCCTCGTCGACCGCCCGCTGGGCGCAGCTCGCCGCGCCCACGCTGCTGTTGTGGTCGTTGCAGGTGACGAGCTTGAGCTTGCGGCCGTGGATGCCGCCCTGGGAGTTGATCCACTTGATGTAGGCGGAGGCCATGGCGGGCATGCCGGGCTTGTTGGTGGCGCTGGTCCCCTGCGGCGCCCAGGTCATCACCTTGATCGTGTCGTCCGCCGAGGCCGACATCCCTGGGATGGTGCCGCAGCCGGCGGCGAGGGATGCGCAGACGGTCATGGCCGCCGCGGACAGGGCGGTGGCTCTGACGCGCCGGTGGGTGGCGGGAAGGGCACTGCGGAGAGTGATGCTGAAGGTGCGGAGCCTGCCGGTCATGGACACGCACGATTCCGTCACATCACGAACCGGGAAGTGACCCACGGTCAACGAGGAGTGGCTCACAGGTGAATTACGGGGGTGTCGTTCGGGGGGTGTGACCAGGAACGTACGATCGATGACCGTGCAAGGTTCGGAGAACTCTTCCCGTCGCGGCCGTCGCTCCTCCACCATGGGCGGCATGCCACTCAACGACATGCCGTGGTGGCGCTGGCGCAGCAATGTGCGCTCCGCGCTGCACATGCTCTCCGACCCGGACTTCCAGCGGAACGTCTGGCTGGCCGGTCAGGACGGGTACGGCGACGTGACCGACGCGGTCTACCGGCTGGTCGAGGACACCTGGCTGGACAACTGGTCCGCGGAGAAATACGTCGGGACGATATTCCGCGACTCGCAGGAGGCGGCGCTCGTCGACACCGCGGTGCTGCGGGTGCTGCGGATCATGCACCAGGTCGGGCCGGACGCGCCGGTCTCCGCCTACCTCGACCACCAGGGGTGGCCGGACGCGGTGCGGGCCGCCCGGGACGCGCACATACGCCTGGCGGCGAGCGACGGCGACGACCCGGACAGCCCGCCGCGCAGCCTCGACGTGCTGCGGATCATGACGCGGGCCGCCTGAGCCGCCGGCCCGCGCAGTCCGCGCCGGCCCGCGCAGTCCGCGCAGGTCCGCGTTGCGGACAGGGAGCGCCTGGGCGGGCGGGGCATGAGATTCTGTGGGGCATGACCGATCAGTCCACCCGAGCCCAGGCCGCCCCGGCCGACCAGTACGTCCTCACGCTCTCCTGCCCGGACAAGAAGGGCATCGTGCACGCCGTGTCGAGCTACCTCTTCATGACCGGTTGCAACATCGAGGACAGCCAGCAGTTCGGGGACCACGACACGGGTCTGTTCTTCATGCGGGTGCACTTCTCGGCCGACGCGCCGGTGACGGTCGACAAGCTGCGGGCGAGCTTCGCGGCGATCGGTGACTCCTTCCACATGGAATGGCAGATCAACCGGGCCGACGAGAAGATGCGCGTCGTCCTCATGGTCAGCAAGTTCGGGCACTGCCTGAACGACCTGCTCTTCCGCGCCCGCATCGGAGCGCTGCCGGTGGAGATCGCGGCCGTGGTGTCCAACCACACCGACTTCGCGGAGCTGGTGGAGTCGTACCATGTGCCCTTCCACCACATCCCGGTGACGAAGGAGACGAAGGCCGACGCCGAGGCCCGGCTGCTGGACCTCGTCCGCGAGGAGAACGTCGAGCTGGTGGTGCTGGCCCGCTACATGCAGGTCCTCTCGGACGACCTGTGCAAGCAGCTGAGCGGGCGGATCATCAACATCCACCACTCGTTCCTGCCGAGCTTCAAGGGGGCGAAGCCGTACCACCAGGCGCATGCGCGGGGCGTCAAGCTGATCGGCGCGACGGCGCACTACGTCACCGCGGACCTGGACGAGGGGCCGATCATCGAGCAGGAGGTCGAGCGGGTCGGCCACGACGTCACCCCCGACCAGCTGGTCGCGATCGGCCGCGACGTGGAGTGCCAGGCGCTGGCGCGGGCGGTGAAGTGGCACGCGGAGCGCCGCATCCTGCTCAACGGCCGACGGACGGTCGTCTTCGCCTGACGGCACCTTTCCGTGCAGGGGGCCGGGCGGCGCCCGAGGGGCCGGGTGGTCTCCGTCGTACGGCGACTGCGGGCGCGTGGGGGTCGTTCGCGCAGTTCCCCGCGCCCCTAAAAGAAGCGAGCTGCAGTGCCCCCTTCTTTTAGGG
>NZ_JBFAXI010000103.1:0-28889 GCF_040680735.1 Streptomyces sp. NPDC051987
ACAAATATCCCACCCCACCAGCTAATACTACATCACATTCTTGTTGTGTGGTTTTATGTGGTTTGCTCTCCCTTTCTTGGCGGGGGGGGGGGGGCCCCGCCCCCCCCCGCCGGAGCAAGCCGACGCGGGCCCTCACATGTCACGAGCAATCACAGGCGTGTCACCAACCCCGCGGACACACTCACGCCACAAGGCTCTGACCTGGACTTACGTGTTTCCCCTGGACCAACTGGACGCCCGTGGACGGTTTCTACCACATGTGCCATGTGGTACCCAGTGAGGGACCCAGGATCAGGACCGGAGCGTCTTCTGGCCCGTCGAAGCGGTATTGCAGGGTGTTCGGGGGTGTCTCACTCACGCCCCAGACCCTCTCACGTCTCACGAAATCTCACACGGCCAGGTGAATCCGGCGGCTCGTGACCCTCGCGGCGCGGCACGCCCGGCACCGCCGAGACCCTCATGGGAATCGTGTTCGCCCTGGCCCGGGTCAAGCAGGTACTGCTGAACGATCTGCAGGCGTACGGTCTGGCGGACTCGGTCGGGAGGGAGCTCATCCTTCCGACGCTGCCGACCGCGGTGGCGGGGTACCGCGCCTGGTGCGGCGGGCGGTAGTCGCCCGGCCCGGGTGGCGTTCCCCGGCCGGGTGCCACGCCCACGGCATCAGCCGACAGTGAGATCCGGCCGGATCAGTGTGCCCGACGTGCCGTGGACGATCTCGTAGGCCGCGTCCAGGGCACCGATCGCCGCCAGTCCTCCGGTGCGCTCCACGAACCGTGCCGCAGCCTCCGTCTTCGGTCCCATCGAGCCGTCCGGGAACCCGCGGCCACGCAGGTCGCCGGGGGTGGCGTCGAGGACCGCCCGCTGATCCGGGGTGCCGTAGCGGTCGTAGACGCAGGGGACGTCGGTGAGGATGAGCAGGAAGTCCGCCTTCAGGTCCTCGGCGAGCAGGGCCGCGGTGAGGTCCTTGTCGACGACGGCCTCCACGCCGCTCAGCGCGCCCGTGTCGCAGTCGGCGGTGACGGGAACGCCCCCGCCGCCGGCGCACACGACCAGCGTGCCGTCCGTGAGCAGTTCGTGGATGGTGTCCGTCTCCAGGATCCGTTCGGGCGATGGGGAGGCGACGACGCGGCGCCAGCCGGTGGTGTCCCGGGCGATGTGCCAGCCCAGCTTGCGCGCCAGTGCCTTGGCCATCGACGCGGAGTACACCTGGCCGACGAACTTCGTGGGCCGCTCGAAGGCGGGATCGTCGACCCGGACGAAGGTGTGGGTGATGAGGGCGGCGATACGACGACCGGGGAGCGCGTTGTGGAGAGTGCGCGCCAGCAGGGAGCCGATCATGCCCTCGGTCTGGGCGCCGAGCAGATCCAGCGGGTAGGGGGCGCTGAGGGCGGGATCGGCCGCGCTCTCCATGGCGAGCAGGCCGATCTGCGGGCCGTTGCCGTGGGTGATGACCAGCTCGTGTTCCTGTGCCAGGGCTGCGAGGGAGGTGGCAACCCGGTCGATGTTGGCCTGCTGGACAGCCGCGTCGGGGCGTTCGCCCCGGTGCAGCAGGGCGTTGCCGCCGAGGGCGACGACGATGCGCATGGCTTCAGTCCTCCAAGGTGGCGACGAGTACGGCCTTGATGGTGTGCAGGCGGTTCTCCGCCTGGTCGAAGACGATCGAGGCGGGCGAGGAGAAGACCTCGTCGGTGACTTCGAGGCCGTCCAGGCCGTAGTCCTCGAACAGCTCCTGGCCGAGCTGGGTGCGGCGGTCGTGCAGGGAGGGCAGGCAGTGCATGAACTTCACGTCCGGGTTGCCGGTGAGGGCGAGCGTCTTGTCGTTGACCTGGTACGGGAGCAGCAGCTCGATCCGCTCCCGCCACGTGTCGGCTGGTTCTCCCATGGAGACCCAGACGTCGGTGTGCAGGAAGTCGGCGCCGCGTACGGCGGTTTCCACGTCCTCGGTGAGGGTGATCCGGGCTCCGCTGCGTTCGGCGAGGGAACGGCACGTGGCGACCAGCGCGGGCTCGGGCCACAGCGCCTTCGGTGCGGCGATCCGTACGTCCATGCCGAGCAGCGCGCCCATCGAGAGCAGGGAGTTGCCCATGTTGTTGCGGGCATCGCCGAGGTAGCAGTAACTGATGTCCGGCAGCGGCTTGGTGCTGTGCTCGTGCATAGTGAGCATGTCGCACAGGCTCTGGGTGGGGTGGGCGGTGTCGGTCAGTCCGTTGTAGACGGGGATGCCGGCGTGGGCGGCGAGTTCGGTGACGATCGACTGGGCGGAGCCCCGGTATTCGATGCCGTCGAACATCCGGCCGAGCACGCGGGCGGTGTCGGCGACGGACTCCTTGTGGCCGACGTGGGTGTCGCCGGGGCCGAGGTAGGTCGTCGTCGCGCCCTGATCGGCGGCGGCGACCTCGAAGGCGCAGCGGGTGCGGGTGGAGGTCTTCTCGAAGAGCAGGGCGATGTGCCTGCCAGTGAGCCGCGGTCGTTCGGTGCCGATTCGCTTGGCTGCTTTGAGGTCGGCAGCGCGATCGAGAAGGTGGTGGATCTCGGCCGCGGTGAAGTCGAGTTCGCTCAGGTAGGAGCGGCCTCGCAGGTCGATGGTCATGGTAGTGGTCCTTGGGGGCTCAGGCGACCGGGTCGCGTTCGACGGGGCAGCTCATGCAGCGGGGGCCGCCCCGGCCGCGGCCGAGTTCGGCACCGGCGATCGTGACGATCTCGATGCCCTGTTTGCGTAGATAGGTGTTGGTGGTGACGTTGCGCTCGTAGCCGACGACCACACCGGGTGCGAGGGCGAGGAAGTTGCTGCCGTCGTCCCACTGCTCGCGCTCGGCGTTGCGGATGTCCTGGGGGGCGGACAGCATCCGGACCTTGTCCAGGCCGAGAGCCTCGGCGAGCACGGTCGCGAGATCGGAGTTCGCGGTGACGTCGAACCCCGTCTCGCGACTGTCACTGGGCCTCAGCGTCCACGAGCGCAGGGAATCCGCGAGGCCGGGATAGATGACGAACGCATCGCGGTCGACCATGGTCAGCACGGTGTCCAGGTGCATGTACGCACGGGTCGCGGGCAGTTGGACGGCGATCAGCCGGCTCGCCGTACCGGCCGCGAAGAGCCGGGCGGCCAGGTTCTCCACGGCCTGGGCGGTGGTGCGCTCGCCAAGGCCGACCATGACGGCGCCGTTGCCGAGGACGTGGACGTCCCCGCCTTCCAGGGTGCCGACGGGCCCCTCGAGCAGGGGGGCGGGCGCGACGCCGGCGAACATCGGGTGGAACCGGTAGATGGCCTCGGCGTGCAGGCTCTCGCGCCGCCGGGCTGGCTTGGCCATCGGGTTGACCGACACCTGGTCGTAGATCCAGCAGGAGTTGTCGCGGGGGAAGAGGTGGTTGGGCAGCGGGGCGAGCGCGAAGTCGTCGGTGCCGAGGGCGTTCCACACCAGGCTGTGCGGCGTGGCGAGCGGCAGGTCGCTCTTGAGGAGGCCGCCGATCAGGTATCCGGCGAGCGTCTCCCCGTCGAGTTCGGCGCACAGTGCGCGCACCGGGTCGATGAGGGCCGGGCCCACGGTGCCGGGAGTGATGACCCGGTCCAGGAGCCAGTCGCGGGCCTCGGCGATGTCGAGGGTCCGCGCCAGCAGGTCGGCGAAGTAGTGGACGCGGGCGCCGTGGTCGCGCAGGACCTGGGCGAAGGCGTCGTGCTCCTCGCGGGCGCGCTTTGCCCACAGGATGTCGTCGAAGAGCAGGGCGTCGACGTTGCGCGGGGTGAGGCGGGAGAGTTCGAGGCCGGGGCGGTGCAGGATCACCTGGCGCAGCGGGCCGGCCTCGGAGTCGACATGGAAGGTGTTCATCGCAGAGGTTCCTCTGGCTCGGGGCGGTCAGTCGTGGGGGTGGAGGTCGTTCCGCTTCCCGGGTCCGCCGATGCGGCGAGTACGGATCCCGCGGGAGAGCCGCTGGGGCGGCGTGGGCGTTTCAGGTGCCCGCTCCTGCTGGACCGGGATGGCTGTCGTCCGCAGCTGCGTGGTTTCGCCGAAGGTGTCCTGTCCCCGCTTCAGCCACACGTAGACGGGGATGCCGAGCAGCAGGACGAACAAGCCGTAGTAGACGGTCTGGTAGCCGCTTCCCTGGATCGACCAGTACGAGAAGGCGAGGGCGAGCCCGGCGACGGTGACGTCACGGGCGAACCGGCGGGGGCTGAGGTTCTCCCGGCCACGGACCAGCAGCCAGTAGAGCTGGGCCGCTGCGGAGAACAGGTAGGGGATCACGGCGGTCAGCACGCTGAGCAGCACGATCTTGGTGAAGACGTTGTCGAAGCGCGTGTAGCTGAACACGGTGATCAGCGAGGCCAGCACGGTGGAGGCGACGATGCCGAAGGCCGGGACGCCGCCCTCGCCGCGCAGCCGGGCGAAGGCCTGCGGGAAGAGGCCGTCGCGGGCGGCCGCGTACGGCATCTCCGCGCACAGCATGGTCCAGCCGTTGAGGGCGCCGATGCCGGAGATGATCGCCGCGACGGCGACGATGTCACCGGCCCAGGTGCCGCCGAAGATGTTGTTCGCCGCGTCGGTGAAGGGCGCGGTGGATCCGCCCAGCTTGCCGTGGGAGACGGTGCCGAAGACGGCGAGGGAGCCGAGGATGTAGATGACGGCGCAGATGAGTGTGCCGTAGACGGTGGCGCGGGGGACGTTGCGCTCCGGCTCGCGGACCCGGCCGGCGACGACGGAGGCCGCTTCCAGACCGAGGTAGCTGAACAGTGCGATGGCGCCCGCGGCCGAGATCGCGCCCAGTGCCGACTGGCCGCTGGCGTTGAACGGGCCGAAGTTGTGGGAATCGATGAACAGCAGCCCGACGGTGGCCATGAAGATCAGCGGGACGAACTTCAGCACGGTCGTGATCACCTGGAACGCGCCCATGTTGCGGACGCCGGTGAGGTTGATCGCGGCGGGAATCCACAGCCCGACGAGCGCGAGCAGCACCGAAACCCACTTGTCGTGCCCGGTGTTGACGAAGACCTCGACATAGCCGACCCAGGCGACGACGATGGCCGCGTTGCCGGCCCATGCCGTGATCCAGTACGACCAGGCGTTGAGGAACCCGGCGAACTCCCCGAATGCCTCGCGAGCGTAGACGTACGGGCCGCCACTGGCCGGGACACGCTTGGAAAGAGCGCCGAAGGTCAGCGCCAGCGCGAGCGCGCCGAGGGTCACGGCGACGAACGCGACGAGAGAGATCGGCCCGTACGGGGCGAGGGCGGAGGGCAGCGCGAAGACTCCGGTGCCGATGATGCTGCCGATCACTAGCGCGGAGGCGGCGGGAAGGCCGAGCGCCGTCGTGGGCGCTGTCCCCTTTCCGTCTCCTGTGGTTCTGGGCATGGCTGTGGCTCCTTGCAGTCCGGTGCGGGTGAGTGGATCCGCGAACTGATCCTTCTGCTCCTCAGCCGCGCACGGTCAGCGGCCACACGGCCCACACGCGACCCCGATGGTCCCTCTGCGGTGGGCCCGCACAGCCCGGCTCGTCCGCTTCCCGGGGCTCCTGGTCGCAGGACATGGGCTGTTCGGTCCAGCGCGTGGCCCGGTCAGCCCCATCGTCAGCACCGTGCCGAGCCCGACAATCGAGGGCAGGAACCACGGCCGGGCTCCCGGCGCGTTGCCAACCGGCCGACGGTGCCATGACCTTACGGCTCGTTTCGAGATGGGGGCGGTCCTCCCGAAGGCCCCCAGGAGCCGCGAGGGCTTCCGCGCGAGCCTCGTGCAGGGGAGGCATGATCCTCGCGCCACGGCCGCCGCCCTCGCCGACACCGGGGCGGCGGCCGTCTTCACTGCCGTCTGCACTGGGGCCGGACGGCCCCGCTCCGGCCCCGATGGCCCCTCCCCGGCAGGGGGCGCGCGCCACACGCTGGAAGGACCAGTTCGTACACCGCGACCGGGAGGCCGGCCATGAACACCCCGAGCATGCTGCGCGCGCTGCCCATCCAGCACCGGCAACGGCTCATGCGTCTCGCCCGGGAGGTGTCCTTCCCGCAGGGGACGCGCATCTTCGACGAAGGGGCGCGTGCGGACCGGTTCTGGATCATCCGCACTGGCTCCGTCGATCTCGACACACACGTCCCCGGCCGACGCCGCGCCATCATCGAGACCCTCGGTCACAACGAACTCGTAGGACTGTCCTGGCTGTTCGCACCGCACGTGTGGCATCTGGGCGCCACGGCGGCGACCCCGGTACAGGCCTACGAGTTCGACGCCACGGCCGTGCGCTCCCTCTGCCAGGACGATCCGGCACTCGGCCTGGCCGTCACCCAGTGGACCGGCGACGTACTGGCCCACCGCCTCCGCGCCACCAGGACCCGGCTGCTGGACCTCTACGCCCCCTACGGCGCCGCAAGCACCGTGTGAGAGATCCGATCCGACGAAGGAGTCACCGTGCACAGCACCCCGCACATCGTCAGCGACGTCATGTCCCAGACGGTCGCCGCCGTCGGCCGACGGGCCGCCTTCAAGGAGATCGTGCAGCTCATGCAGGACTGGGAGGTCAGTGCCCTGCCCGTCCTGGAGGGCGAGGGCCGCGTGGTCGGCGTCGTCTCCGAGGCCGACCTGCTGCCCAAGGAAGAGTTCCGCGACAGCGACCCCGACCGGGCCACACAGCTGCGCCGCCTCGACGACCTGGCCAAGGCCGGCGGGCTCACCGCGGAGGACCTCATGACCTCCCCCGCTCTCACCGTTCGCGCGGACGCGACACTCGCCCAGGCCGCACGGACCATGGCGCACGCCAAGGTCAAGCGTCTGCCCGTCGTTGACGACGTGGGCATGCTGCAGGGCATCGTCAGCCGCGCGGACCTGCTGAAGGTATTCCTGCGCGACGATGAGGAGATCGCCGAGGAGGTCAGGCGGGAGGTCGTGGCGTATCTCTTCCCTGCGCCGGTGTCAGCCGTGCATGTTGAGGTGCGCAACGGCGTCGTGCAGCTCATCGGCCACACCCGGGACACATCCCTGGTCCCGGTGGCCGCGCGCCTGGTCCGGGCCGTCGAAGGCGTGGTCGACGTGGAGTTCGAACTGACGCGCTCGGAAAGCCCTGCGGAGCCGACCGCTGCTCCCGCGAAGGGGGGCGGAAACCTGTCCCCGGCCTGAGCAGCTCCTTGCAGAACAGCGGGATCCTCGCCGGGCCCTGCTGACCCTCCACCACCGGCACCCGGCACCCGCCATGTCCGTCTCACCGGCCAGGTTTCAGTGCTCGCCCTGCCGCTGCCGGTCCTGGACCTGGGTGGCGATGACCGCGGCCTGGATACGGCGCTCGACGCCGAGCTTGGCGCTCGGTCAGGCCTTGCAGTCCGTCGGGCTGCTGTTCCTCCTGCCGGCCGCCGCGAAGCCTGGCCATCAGCTTGATGGTGGCGCCGGCATCGAGCAGGGACTGGCCTCCGGCCACGGTTCGCACGGCGGACACCAGGTCCGAGCCCTGGCTCTGCTTCACCGGGTTGCCGGCGCCGGGCTGCTCGCTGGCCGTCACCAAGCTGCTCCCTGGCTCCGCGCTCCGCACCGATGTCCGCTCGTGGACGGAACCGGCCCTCCGTTCAAAGATCCTTTCCCGTATCCGGGCCGAAGGGCCGGGGCCAGTCGGCCCAGTTGTCCACCCGTCCCGCGGCCACGGCTCTGAGGATCTGGGAAGCCGAAGCCGAACGGGGGCCGGCACACCCGAGTCACACCGTTCCTATGGTGAAGGTCCAATGGCCCCGCTGCTGGGGCCTGACAGCCCTGGGACAGGACCACTTCTCGCGGAAGTCTGGAGCCGCTGCGAAACGATCAGAAGGAGTGGGAGCACATGACTGCCAAGGACACCGGCACCCAGGTCACCAGCACCGGCGCCGTAGAGGTGCGCGTGGAGGGCGACGTGGACGAGGAAGCCGTCGCGTACCTGAGGGAGAAGGTCGACGCGGTCCTCGGCCGACCCGGGGTTCCAGCCGTGAGCGGTGCGGTGAGGATCGCCAGGGCGGTGGCACACCAAGCCGAGCGGCCCTGGTCCGCCGGGGCCGAGCTCGTCGTGGGGAACGCCCTCGTGGTCGTGCATGCCCAGGAGGCCACGGGCCACGAGCTGGCGGACCGGCTGCAGGACCGGCTACGCAGCCAGATGAACCGTGTCCTGCACCGCAGGGAGGAGGCCCGCAGGTCGGCCACTCCGCCTCCGTGGCGCGGCGGCCGTGCCGACAGCGCCAGTGAGTAGTGCCTTCACGATCCTCCGCTGCGAGGCGGTCATCTACCCCGCGTACGGGTGTCCTTCACCTCGGCGAGGGGAAGTGCCGGCCAGACCGCCCAGCCAGTCCGGACCAGTGCCGATCAGTCCCCGGAAGGGACCATCGACACCGACCCGGAGGAACTGGCCCGTTACCAGGCACTGCTCGACCCCTGGGTGCACCGGGCCATGGACTACGCGGTACGCATCCGCCCGGACCTGGTGACCGGCGTGCGGCTCACCGCCGACGAGTCCGACGGCGACTGATCGCTGTCCGACTGCACAGCCATGCGGCGTGAGAACCCTCCTGGTTCTCACGCCGCGTTCGGCCGAAGTTGGTCGTGCCCGCCGGGTCGCCTTTCAATCGTGGGGGACCACCGCGACCGGTGCGGTGGCGTGCTGCAGCACCGCATGGGTGACGGGGCCGATCGCAGCGCCGATCGCTGTCCGCCGTAGTCGGCGGCCGACCACGACCAAGGACGCGTCGCGCGAGGCCTCCACAAGGTGGGAGCCTGCCTTGCCGATCACGGCCTGCTCTGTCACCTCGACGCCGGGGAAATTTTGCCGCCAGGGCTCCAGCGCCTCGGACAGGGCCCGGTGCATCTCCCCGGTGAGCTCGTCGTGCAGTTCGGCGTTGAGGTCGCCGCCATGGTCGTAGTAGGGCAGGTCCGGGCTCCGGCCATGGACGACGCGCAGCCTCGCCGCGCGCTGCGAGGCTGCCTCGAAGGCGAATCCGATCACGGTGTCGTTCGGCGTCGCAGAGTTGAGACCCAGGACGACGTCGCGGAAAGGTGTCGTCCCGGAGCCGAAGGCACCGGGCTGGTGTTCGTCCTCGGGGCGAAGGCCGCCCCGTACGAGGACGACAGGCCGTTGGCTGGCGGCCACGACCGCTTGGGCGACGGACCCGACCAGGAACCCGGCTACGCCGCTCAGGCCGCGAGAGCCCAACACCAGCAGGTCGGCCTCCTCGGCCGCAGCGAGCAGGGCGGGGAGGGGCTCTTCAGTGAGACGGTCGGTGGTGACTCGCAGGCCCGGGTGGTGCCGCGCGATTGCTGCTTCGGCCTCGCGAAGCATGCGGTCCGCCCAATTGCTCTGCACGTCCAGGCTCAAGGGCGGCCGGGGTACCCCGCCCGGGGGCGCGTACATGGACGGCTGCCGCCCCAGGGCGTGGACGAGGTGCAGCGGGACATCGCGGAGCAGGGCTTCCCTGGCCGCCCATTCGGCGGCGGTCAGGCTCTGCGGGGATCCGTCCAGGGCTGCGGTGATGGTGCGGGACATCTCGGCCTCCTTCAAGGGCACGAACTCAGTCTTGAGGCCGGGTGCTTGGGAATGGAGAGGTCTCAGGTCCCTGTGCACGGGCCAGTTGGCCCACCCCGGAGTGCACGTGCGACGGAGATCTGCCGGCTCACAACGCCCGCAGTCCGTGCTCCCGGAACTGTTCACGCACCCGTTCCGCAGGCTCCGGGTCGGGCCCGGGGGTGTCGCGCAGCGGGAAGTCGATGCCCAGGGCGTCGTACTTGTGGGCACCGAGTGTGTGGAGGGCAGGACGTCCACCCGGTCGACGTTGCCCAGCCCGGCCAGGAAGGCGCCGAGGCCGTCCACGGCGGACAAGCACACCGGCAACACCCCCGACGGCCGGCGTGCCGGCGCGGCTCCACTGATGATGCTCCGCACGCGCCCCGGGGCGGGGCAGGGTCTGCGGAACCCGTCGCCGCGCCGTCCGGCCCCGCACCGTTGGGCCCTTCGGTCCGAGTCGCGGGCACGTGGTGCCCCGCGGTCAGGCGGAGAGGTGCAGGCCGTACATCGTGCGGCCGGCGGCGAGTTCACGGCCGGTAACCAGTTCAGGCTCGATGCGCACGAAGACCTCCTCGGGTGAGGGAGCCCAGGAGCGCGGACCGATCCTCTCCAGGCGGGCCGCCTCGGGCGGATCCCTCACGATCTCGGCGCGGCCGGTGACGACGACGCTCCAGCCGGAGTGTGTGTCCACGTGGGCCGCATCCGCCTCGAAGGCGACGACCGCGCTGTCGACCGCGCGGGCCAGCTCGGAGGTGGCTGAGGTGCGCAGCAGTACCGCTCCGTCGGTGTCCAGGCCGAAGCCGACCGGCACGACCGCGGGCAGCGCCTGGCGTGTGTAGACGATGCGGCCGACGGGAGCCGTCGCCAGCAGGCGCAGGCACTCGTGACGACCGAGTTCGCGGAAACCATCGTTCGGGTACATGAGTCAGCCCGCCTTTTCGCCCGGTGGAGGGGTCACAGTCCATGCTGAGCCCGCGAGCGGCCTCGGGTGAGGGCCACGGGTCCCGCACGGACCAGAGAGCGGCCCGAGGAAACGCGGCGGCGAAGGGGGGCCGTACGGCCCTTCCGGCGCGCCTATAGGCCCGGGTTTCCTCGGACCATGGCCGAAACCCTCGTCACCTCCGCACCCCGCCACACCGAGCGTGCCGCCGACGGGACGACCGTCGTGGAGCTGCGCGGCGAGATCGACATCCTCACGGCACCGTCCCTTGGGGCGCGCCTGGACGATCTGACGGCGGTCGTCCTCCCCGACCTCGTGGTGGACCTTCGCGCCGTGTCCTTCATCGACTGCGCCGGACTGGGGATGCTGTGCCGGGCGCGGAACAGGGTCATGGAACGGCACGGCCGGCTACGTCTGATCACGGACAGCGGCCGGTTCCTTCGCGTACTGAGCGGTGCGGGACTGGATGGCGTGTTCGAGATCTTCGGTCGCCTGCCCGAGGCGCTGAGTGCGGCGCCCGGCCGGATCCTGAGCGGCGCGGGCTGACTGGACCGTAGGCGACTCGGGCGGCCCGGTCGTTGAGCGTCATCCCACCTGATCTGATGCACGTCGCGGAGTGGCCGGGCCCTCCGGGCCGTAACCGAGGCGGATCAGCATCTGCGCATGGCCGATGAGGTCCGGTACGGGGCTCAGGTCGCGGCGCAGGTCGGGCCACTCCATCGACTGGTGCAGCAGGGAGGCACGCACACCGTGCGCCGTGGCCACCAGCAGGACGTGCTCCAGCGCCTGCCCGGCGCGCAGCCAGTCACTGCGACGGTCGTGCCCGGTGGTCAGCAGGGCCACCACAGGCAGGGACTCGAAGGGCTGGGCGGGGAGCCGCTCAGGGTGGCGTTCCGCGGTGAAGTCACGCATGGGGAGCTGCTCGTGCGCGTCCTGCGGTCCCAATGCCGCTTGGGGAATGCCGACGTCGGCAGAGTCGTCCCGGTCCCGGTGCACCCATCGGCGGCTCTCCACCGCCCGGTCGGGGTCGGTGCGGTTGCGGTGCTCAGCCGCCATGACCACGCGCAGGAGCCGAGCCGTTTCGTCGGCCCCGGGAAAGGTCAGGGAGGCGCCTTCCGTTTGAGCGGCGTCGGCGAGTTCGGTGCGAATGCCGGGCGGGAGCGGCCTGCCGGAGAAGGGGAACCTGCTGCTGTGCCTACGCCAGATCACCGGGTAGAGGTCGGGACGGTGCCCCGCGGTGTGCCGCTGGGCCGTTCCGGACAGTCGGAGGCTGGCCAGCACGCCCGGGTCCTCGGGATCCGGCAGCAGGCGTACGACGGGTGCCCAGCCGAAGTGGGCTGTCGCGACGCGGAGGTTGAAGACAGCGGCACCGACAGACAGGTGCAGGGCTCGGCCGACCGGATCGACGTGGCGCAGGCCGCGCTCGGGTGCGGCGCAGACCTCCAGCGCGACGGTCTCCGGGTCGAGCCGGAAGCGCCATGGCTGGGTGTTGTAGATCGAGGGCGCGGCCACGGCGGCCGAGATGCAGGATTCCAGGGTCGCGGCGTCAAGGGGCACGGTTCGCATGATGGCCTCCTCCCGTACGTAGTCGGACAGTTGCACGTGTCCTACGAGCGTGAGGGCGCCGCTGCGCAAGGGTGAGGGGCCGATGGTCCCCTTGCCAGGCCCGTTCAGGGCACACCCGACCACTGCACACGGGCAGAGAACAGCGGATCGACGACCCGTGCGTGTTCTGGGCCGAACGGTCCTGCTTCAGCATGGGCTTGGCCCGATGGGCCCTCCGCTTCCGCCTGATCGGCCCATGCCATGGGACGGCTGCGGCTGTCACCTTCGTGTGTGTGACGACGAGGAGGTACGGAGAGATGCATGAGGACAGGCGCGCAAACAGGAAGCGCAGGCGGACGAAGGTGCCGCTGTGGCGGTGGCGGAGTAATCCGATCCGGCGACGCGACGACGTCCTCGAGGCATGGCTCGTGCTGGCCATATGGGTGCTCATCGCGGTGGGCGGCACGGTGGCCGGTTTGGTGACGGCCCATGCAACCGACCAGGTCTTCGCCCAGCAACGGACCGAACGGATCGCCGTTCCCGCTGTTGTCCTCGATGATGTCCCGCGTACCGCGACGGCGATCGGCAGGGACCTGGCCTCGACAAAGGTCCGCTGGACGACCTCCGACGGCGCCACGCACAGCGGCATGACCCTGCTGACCACCGGGAGGAAGGCCGGCTCCACGGTCAGGATCTGGATCGACGCCCAAGGGAAGCTGACTACACAGCCACCGACGCCCACCAAGGCGGCCGTCGAGGCGGGACTCTTCGGCTTCTCCGCCGCCCTCGCCCTGAGCGGCGTGGTGTTCGGGATCGGGAGCGCCGGGCGGTGGTACCTCGACCGTCGGCGCATCCGGCAGTGGGCCAGCGAATGGACCCTGGTCGGGCCGCAGTGGGGCCACCAGAACAGTTGAGGCCAGAACCGAAGCCGAGGAATGGATCAGCTGGGGCAGCGGCCACCGTTGAACGCGTTGTCCTGCCGACAGTCCGCCGCGGGCCTGATGGAACGGCAGCTGGGCGACTCGTGGTGGAACGCTGCCTGTCAGCCGACGACGTCCAGGTGGACGCCGAGCACGATGCCGGGATCCGCCGGGAATTCGTGGACGGTCGAAGTACGCGTCAACTGGCCCGAAGACCGACCGCCAGCGTCAGCTCAAGGACCCGGTGTGGCGATGCGAGATCCGGAAACAGCTCCCGCAGCTGCGACATCCGGTACCGGACTGTCTGGGGATGGACGAACAACGCCGCCGCCACCTCGTCCCGCCTGCCCTGGTGCAGCAGCCACGCCCGCAACGTCTCCTCCAGCCGCCGTGCGGTCGCGACAGGCAAGGCGCGCAACGGTGCGAGGGCTCGGGCACGCAGGTCAGCGAACGCGTCCACGTCGGCGCTCAGCACCAGCTCGGGCAGGTGGTCCTCGGTGTCGTGGATATCACAGGAGAGGGAGCGCGCGCGTGCGGCTCGTGCGTACGAGGATGACGCACGAGTCCATGGCCGGGCCGGGCCGACCACGGCGGTGCGGTCGGTCAGCTGCCGCAAGAGATGTGACCGGTCGGCATCGGGGACGAGCAGCACACCGGTGGCGTCCGGCAGATCGTCGAGGACGAGGGTGCTCGGGTCGAGTGTGCGGTAGGCGGGCCGGGCCTGGGCGGCGGGCAGCAGGATCGCCGTCAGCGTAACCGGGGGCTGCCATCCGGCCCGTTGAGCAGAGGCCAGCAGCATGTCCGGGCTCGCTCCGGCGAGGAGGTCGCGGGCGAGGTGTTCCAGGTGGCGCTCGCGGGCCCTGCCCCGGGCGGCCAGTTCGTCGGCGTGGCCCGCGGCGCTCGCGGCGGAGAGCTCGTCGATGTAGGCGAAGGTCAGCTCGGCGAACTTGGCGACCTCGGCGGCGGGCAGACCTGCGGGTACGGCACCCGCTGCCAGGCATCGCCAGGCCACGCGGGCGCCGACGCGGTAGGCGCTGAGCAGGGCGTCCATCGAACGGCCGTCGCGCACCTCGCCGCGGCCCAGCTCGTAGGCCGCGTCACCGCCGTCGCCGCCCGTGGCGTTCCCGCTCGCGAGGTCCAGGTAGTGCCCGAGGGCGGTGCGAACAGCTCGGCGGATGGTGCCGCCCATGCTGCCCGACAGGGCGTTGGCGTAGGGAGGGACCTCGTCGATGATCGCCTGGACCACCTCGTCGGCGGTGGTCTTCAGTGCGGCCCTCAGTGCGGTGACCGTCGTCTCATCCAGGGCCAGTTCGCTGGCCCTCTGGGTTACACGACTCACGTTTTTATTCCCTGCGAACAATTCCACCCACCAGATTCACGTCCTACGGTCAGGACTTTACGCCCTGAGACGCAGCAAGCTGGAGTCATGACGAGTGCAGCCCTTCGCAGCAGGGCGTGGAAACTGCTGGAGATGGTCACGACGCCGCTGCTGCCGTCGGACTACCTCGACCTGGTCAGCCCCCTGCGTGCGGGCGCCGACCTGCGGGGGCGCATCGAGGCCGTGCACCCCGAGACGGATTACGCCGCGACTGTCGTGATCAGGCCGGGACGGGGCTGGCGCGGCCACACAGCCGGTCAGTACGTGCGGATCGGGGTCGACGTCGACGGCGTACGCCTGTGGCGTGCCTACTCCATCACCTCGCCGACGAACCGCCAGGACGGCCGCGTCACGATCACCGTGAAGGCGATCCCGGACGGCAAGGTCAGCAACCACCTGGTCCGCAGGGCGAAACCGGGCACGCTGATCCAGCTCGACCAGGCGACCGGTGACTTCGTGCTGCCGCCGGCCAAGCCCGCCAAGGTGCTCTACCTGACGGCCGGCAGCGGCATCACACCCGTGATGGGCATGCTGCGCGACACCGAGTTCGACGACGTCGTCCTGGTCCACTGCGCGCCACGGGCGCAGGACGTGATCTTCCGAAACGAACTGCACGACCTGGTCGCGGACGAGAAGCTGCGGCTCATCGAGGTGCACACCGACACGGACGGCATGCTCGACATCGCCCGCCTCGACGAACTCGTGCCCGACTGGGCCGAGCGCGAGACCTGGGCCTGCGGACCCGCGGGCCTGCTCGACGCCGCCGAAGAGCACTGGAGCGAACACGGCGTCCAAGAGCGCCTGCACACCGAACGCTTCCGCCCCGGCATCGTCGTCGCCGGCGATGGCGGCGGCGGCGAGGTCACGTTCAGCGCCACCGGCAAGACCGTCGACTCGGACGGCGCCACGCCGTTGCTGGACGTCGGCGAGGAGGCCGGCGTGCTCATGCCGTCCGGGTGCCGTATGGGCATCTGCTTCGGCTGCGTCACGCCGCTCAAGGCGGGCGCCGTCCGCGACCTGCGCACCGGCGAGATCACCGAGGCCGAGCCGGGCGTCCTCATCCAGACCTGTGTGTCCGCCGCGGCGGGCCCTTGCGACATCGAACGGTAGGAGCACTTTGACCGCCATCGACCCCACCGCCCACCTGACGGCGGAGCAGATTGAGGAGCTAGGCCGCGAGCTGGACGCGATCCGCGACGAGGTGATCGCCGGCCGCGGGGAGAAAGACGCCGCCTACATCCGTAGGGTCATCTCGGCGCAGCGCAAGCTCGAGTTGGTCAGCAGGGGCGTGCTGCTGTTCTCGATCTTCCCGCCGGCGTGGCTGCTCGGCACCGCCGGTCTGTCCGTGGCGAAGATCATGGACAACATGGAGATCGGCCACAACGTCCTGCACGGCCAGTGGGACTGGATGCGGGACCCGAAGATCCACTCCACCACTTGGGAGTGGGATCACGTCTCGCCGTCCGAGCAGTGGAAGCACGCGCACAACGAGCTGCATCACACGTACACCAACGTGATCGGCAAGGACAACGACCTCGGCTACGGCATCATGCGCGTCGACGAGGACCAGGAGTGGCACCCGTTCCACCTCGGTCAGCCGCTGTGGAACTTCATCAACGCCTGCTTCTTCGAGTACGGCATCGCGGCGTACGACCTGCAGCTCGGCAAGAACCTGCGCAAGCGGCGCCGCAAGAACCCGGAGTTCCGCGCGCGGGCCAAGGCCGTGGGCCGCAAGATCCGCAAGCAGGTGCTCAAGGACTACGTGATCCACCCGCTGCTGTCGGGACCGTCGTTCCTCTCCACGCTCGCCGCCACGTTCACCGCGAACCTGGTCCGCAACATCTGGTCCCACTCCGTGATCATGTGCGGGCACTTCCCCGAGGGCGTACAGGTCTTCAAGCGCCGGTCGATCAAGGACGAGACGCGCGGCCAGTGGTACCTGCGCCAGATGATGGGCTCGGCGAACATCAGCGGCAGCAGGGCCATGCACTTCATGACCGGCAACCTGTCGCACCAGATCGAGCACCACCTGTTCCCGGACCTGCCGAGCAACCGGTACGCCGAGGTCGCGGTGAAGGTGCGCGCGCTGTTCGAGAAGTACGAGCTGGAGTACGTCACCGGACCGCTGCCCAAACAGGTGTTCTCCGCGTGGCGCAAGGTCTTCCGGCTCTCGCTGCCGAACAAGAAGCCCGAGGTCAAGGCGCCGGACCGTGAGCAGGAGCTCGTCGCCGCCTGATGGATACAAGCGCCTGGCTCACGAACCCGAGGTCAGGCGCCCTTGGCCGCAGGCTCCAGAACCGCCACGCACTCCGCGTGATGCGTCACCGAAAACCGGGCAGGCCACCTGCACAAATGGCTGGTCTCAAACGCTTACGTTCGCGCGTGACACCCGGACGCAGGCCGGCCAGCCGTGCGATCTTTCCACCGGGCGTCGTCGGCGCCCGCTGGACCTCGAATACCAACGGAAGGAGATGCTGGCAGGCTTGCGCGACCATAAGCAGTCCGCGGACGAGAAGCCCGTGGGTCCCACGGCGAGGGTTGGCATCGTCTCATCCACCGCAGGTGTGTGTCATCACTACACCCTCGCGTCAAGTGCTCGCTGGAGGAGAACCCCGGGGGTGCGGTGGCCACCGCCGGAGCTGCAGCACACCCGCTCGGGAGCGAGCGGTGGCCCGCGGACTCGGGGCGTGCGTTCTCAGAGGGCGGTAGGTAAGTGCATAAATGATGTGCCGTCACCTGCACGTGTGGCAGCACGGTGTTCCGGCCGGTCGGCGGGCTCGGGCGTGCTGGGCTGGACACCGTGAGCGAGCGCAAGCCCTGCAAGACCGACCTGTCCGACGAGCAGTGGGCGCTTGTCGAGCCGGTGATCGCCGCATGGAAGACCGCACACCGCTCGGTCAGCGGTCACCAGGGTCGGTACGAGATGCGGGAGATCGTCAACGCGCTCATCTACCAGGGCCGCACCGGCCTACGGGATCTTGATGCTGCACCGCAGGCTGGTGCGCGACTACGACCTTGCGGTCTGCGGTGTCTGGGGCGAGAACAGCACGGGCATGGTGGTCAACAACTTCGGCAAGCGCAACGCGTCAGCGAGCCACTACGTCACCCCGCTGAAGATCGGCTGGAGCGGAGGGCCGAACTACCCGGCTGACTGCGTGGTCTACATGGTCAGCCACGACGACATCATGAACGGTGTCTCTGCCGACACCTGGGCGTCGAACGTCCGACAGCATCTCTCGTACATCCAGGACGGCTGGGGCGGAACTCGTGGAACTACTGGAACAACTTGGGTTACTTGGCTAACACGGCCTTTCCCTGTGCGGCCGACACTGACGCCGTATTCATGCCCGTGGCATGCCACTCCTATGCCGCTGGAGTAATCAACTCGCTCCTCGCGAGCTGACGAGGCGCCCCAAAAAATGACCATGGGAGGGGGCGCGGGAAGCGGCCCCTCCCTGGATCAGGCTAGTTCAGTAGCCCAACCTCCACTTCTGATATCCACCGTCGTTGCCTAGATGCGCGTACGCGTTTCCTGAGTAATTGCTGTCCAGATACCAACCCGAGGAGACGCTCCTGAACCTGACCACGTCCCAGCCCGTCCCCTCAGCGCGCCATAGCTGGGCAATGGCGCAGGTCCAGCAGACGGTGCTGCACGAAGGGTGCCCCAGACTCACATTCGTCCCGTTGACCTCTGCGCTCAGGCACGTGTGGGTTCCAGCGTTCCTCAGCTGGACTACGTCATAGCCTTCATTTTTGATGAAGATGGGCTCCCAGCGCATGAGATCATTCGTCTGGTCGCAGGATTCCGTGTGAACATATCCGCCAACGAGGCTCAGGCAGAGCCCGGTTTCCCAGTTGCGCAGCGTGTTCACCCCGACGTAATCGGCGGACGCGGGGCTCGCATTGAAGACTGAGAGCCCTACAACCATACCGAGGGCAGCTACAGCCGCCCATCCGCGGCTCGCGAGACGTCTCATGACCGAATTCCGGGCGGGGTTCTGCGCGTCACTCACGGCATCCGCCTTCGACCTTCCCGTGTTCACCATGCCTGACTCCTCTTCGCCTTTTACTCGGGTCGGCAGCATTGCCTAGCAAAGATCATCGGGGGTAACGGCGGCTGACGGCTGCTCGGCGCCGTTCTCCGCGTCTCACTGGCTGCCGCGGGTCACGATCGTGCCAGGCGTGCACGGCCATTTCGGCCCTAGCCTCGCCGTTTCGGTTGCGGTGATGAGGCGTCCTTGAGGGGTAACTGTCGGGTGGCCGAGGCGATTTCGGTGTTCGGACATGGTGGAGACCCGGCGCGGTGGTCGGGTTCTCCAAGGTCCTTCGGGTCGTCGGCGGTCAGGGATGTACTGGTCAGCCGGCGGGACGGGGCAGTGCGGCGAGGCGGTGGAAGGCCGTGGCCAGTTCGTTTTTCCAGGGCCAGTTCGCGGAGATCCGCAAGCGCAGGCGTCGGCCGCCGCGGGTGAGGCGGGCGGCGACGTGCAGCAGCCGGTAGCGGAGCTTCTTCGGCTCGGCAGCGGCCAGCTCCCCGTCCAGCAGCAGGACGCGCGTCCAGGCCAGCAGGTCGATCGCCGCGAGGCTGAGTTCGAGCCAGACGGCGTTGACGGCGAAGTGGCGGGAGGGGAAGCGGCCGAAGCCGGTGGTCTTTCCGCACCGGATGTGGTCTTCGACGGTGGCATGCCTGCGGTGGCGGACCTCCAGGAACTGGGCGGATCCGCCCCCGGAGTATGGGGTGTCGGTGAGGAACACCTGATGGCGCAGGCCCTCGTCCTGGTCGAACAGGGACAGTTGGGCGCCGGGGTGCGGCCGCTCTCGGCGCACGATGATGCGGGTGCCAGCCGGGTAGCCGTCCAGACTGACCATGCCGGTCAGCTCGGCGACCTCTGCGCCATCCCGCAGAGTGCCGTCCTGGTCCAGGGCGGGATGCCAGAGGCGGTCGGGCATGGTCCGGACAGCGCGGCGGACCGGCTCGGTGATGGCGTATCCAACCGAGAAGAAAGTACGGATTCCTTGTTTCCGCAGGTCGCGGACGTGGGCGAGGAAGGCTTTCGCGGATCCGGCGCTGTCGGCGCGGACCAGGATGTCGGTGCCGTGCCGGTGGGCGTCGGGGATCTGCGCGAGCGCCTGGTCGAGCACCGTGATGTGGTCGGCGGCGGCGTTGGCGCCGGAGTTGCCGGGCCGCAGCCGCCCCGACACGGCCTCGCCGGTGTTCGCGAGGAAACACAGCAGCGGATGGAAGCCGAAGCCGCCCTTGTAGGTGGGTGCGGCCTGCTCTTTCTCGGAGTGGCAGGTGACCAGCGTGGCGTCGAGGTCCAGGACCAGGCCGGGAAGTTCTCGTCCGCCGGCCCGGGCAGTGGGGATGCCTTCACCGGTCTCGGCGGCCTGCAGCCAGGCGACTTCCCGAGCCGAGGCGCGGGCCGCTCGCAGCGAAGCGAGTGCAGCCTCGTCGGTGTCGGCGAGCAACCGCCAGGCCGTCGGTGTCGAGGCGACCGGGCCGAACACCTCGGCCTGGTCCCGCAGCACGGCGAGGTCCGCGATGGCCTCGCCGCCGTCGGCGAGCATCACCGCCAGGTCGGTGGCGATCCGGCCCGGATCATGTCCGGTCCCGCGCGGCCGAAGCGGCCTGAGAGCGGCGGAGTACGCGGCGGTCAGCCCGGTGGCATCGGCAAGATCCGCCAGCAGCCGTGCCCCGGCATGCCCGACCACCCCCGAGCCATCGGCACTGACACAGATCTTGGGACGCAACCCGATACCCTGCACGTAGAAAGTGCCCTCCGCCTGGACCGACAGAACCCCTCAGCAAGGTTCATCGTTCCAGGTCAGGAAGGCACTTTCGTGTTTCCGCCCCAAAGCCATCCGTACCCAAGTGAAACGGCGAGGCTAGCGGCCGTTCAGCGGCTAAGTACAGGGAAACCTGACGCGAACCGTCGTGTCCTCGCTGATCTTCATCGGACGGCTGCCTGGGGGGGCGGCCGGGTGGCCCGGAGCGAGCCCCCGGCCATGTCAGAGGGAGTCGAGGGTGCCGGTGAGTACGACGGTGACGAGTTCGGTGCGGGAGCGTTTTCCGGTGCGCGCGAGCAGCCGGGTCAGGCGTCCGCCGACCACGTCTCCGTTGAGCCGCAGGACGGTGGCGATCTGGCGGGTGGTGAGCTGTTCAGCGAGCAGGTGCTCGTTCTCGGCGGTGGCCTGTTTACGGCCGGAGACGGTGAGTCCGGCCTCGCGCAGTGCGGTCCTGGTGTGGAAGCGCCACAGGGTGGCACCGGTCACACCGAACAGTTCGTATGCCTCGTGCAGCAGCGCGGCCGGGCCCACGTCCACGTCCGCAGCCGCCACGAGGGTGGTCGCCGTCTCGAACGGCAGGCCGCGGGAGCGGAAGCGCCCACTGCTCGTCGGACAGGTCGGTCTTGTAGGGCTTGCGCTCGCTCACGGTGTCCAGCCCAGCACGCCCGAGGCCGCCGACCGGCCGGAATACCGCACTGCCACACGTTCAGGTGACGGCAAATCACCTATGCACTTACGTACCGCCCTCTCAGTCCAGGAGCGTGCGGGCCGCGATGGCCGAGGCGCTGATGGCTGCCGGGAAGCCGGCGTAGAACGCGATGTGGGTGATGAGCGCCGCGAGTTCGGTCTGGGTCACTCCGTTGTCCACGGCCCGCCGCAGTTGCGCGGGCAGTTCCTCGGGGCGGTAGAGCGCCACGACCGCGGCGACGGTGGCGATGCTGCGGTCCCGGGGACTGAGCGCGGGATCCGCCCACACCTCGCCGTACAGGGGATCCTCCACCAGCTCGGTCAGGGCCGGGGTGAAGGCGCGGGCCATTTCACGCGGCGAGGCAGGCGTGGAATGCGCGTCGGGCTGCGCGGTCACTGTGCGCTCCGTGCCTGGGCGTGGCGGGCGATGCTGGCGGCGAACAGCGGGGTTTCCCGACGGTTGTGGTCACCGGAGGCGGCCTGCCGGGCGGCGGCGGCCTCCTCGAAGGTGCCGCCGGTCTTCTCGATGAAGTCCATGAACTCCTGGGTGGGGTGGCTGGTGACCTGGTTGGTGTAGGTGACGGTGCCGTCGCCGTTGTCCTTGGCCGACAGGTCCCAGATCACCTGGACCGTCGTCCAGCCGTGCGGGGTGAGGACATCGGAGGTGGACACCATGTGGCAGTGGTGCTTCTCGGCGATCTCGGCGACGTAGTGCTGGATCACCAGCCCGGTGCCGATCATCTCCACGTTGATCGACATCGGCCGGCCGTCGTCGGTCGTGGTGTAACCGGCCGCCTTGTGGTCCGGCGGGGCGCAGCGCTGGTACTCCTTGTCCGGGAGGTTCAGCAGCCATTCGGCGATGTCGATCGCGTCCCAGGGCGCGTCGAGCGGAGCGTGCTCCGTCGAGGCGGACAGCACCAGATCGGTCAGGACCTTCTTCGCATCACTCATGATGTGTTTCCTTCTGTGGGGGCCACGGCTGGTGCCGGGCCGGCTTGTGCAGGTCATGGCCGACCGGACACTGCCGGTTCGTCCACCCTTGGTGATCCGCCGACTGCCTTGTGGCCATCGACCGGAGGGAGGCGACCAGGGGTTCGCCGCCTTGTGCCGTCACCGTAGAACCGGTGGACAAGGGGTCCATGCTCGTCAGCGCACGGCCGCTGGACCCACCGTGCACCGCGCGTCGAGCACGCGCAGCTCATGGGAGACAGTCCAAGCCGCCGTGTGCGAAGAGCAGTGCCCCTGCCGCGGAACCGAGCGACCCGGCCGCGAAGTACGCGGTCATGTAAGGGTGTCCGCAAGCTTCGTCTTCGTCCCGGCGAGGCGCCTCGGCGCCTGTGTCACGTCTGCCATGCATCTACAGTGGCGATAAACAAACAAGAGGTCAAAGACCGGTTTTTGATGCGATTAATAAATGAGGTTGATGATCGTGGAATTGAGGACCTTGCGGGTCTTCGTGGCCGTGGCGGAGGAGCAGAGCTTCACTCGCGCCGCCGAGCGGCTGTCGGTGGCACAGCCCGCTGTCAGCCACCAGATCCGCTCCCTGGAGAAGGAACTCGGCGAAGCGCTCTTCGAACGCAGCACCCGCACCGTCCGACTGACCGAGGCCGGCCGGGTGCTGCTCCCCCTGGCCGCCCAGACCCTCACCGATGCCGACCGAGTGACCGCCGAATTCGCCTCCCGCGCCGCCCTGGTCACCGGCACACTCGTCCTGGGCACCGTGGACGGGGCCGAGCACACTTCCCTGCCCGCACTCCTGGGCATCTTCCATCGCCAGTACCCGGGCGTCGCCGTGCAGCTCGTCGAAGGACGCAGCGCCGGACTCATCTCGCGCGTCGAGGAAGGCGAACTGGACGCCGCCGTGGTGGCCCTGCCCCAGCAGCCCCTGACCGAAGACCTGCGCAGCGTGATCATGCTCGATGACGAGATCGTGGCCGTCGTGCCGGCGGACTCTCCGCTGGCCGGCCGGGAGAACATGCCCATCGAGCTGTTGTCCGGCAAGACCCTGATCAGTTACGACCCCGACAGCGGACTACGGCCACGCCTGCAGTCCGCGTTCGACGCGGCCGGTATCGACTTCACCACCCAGTACGCAACCAACGACGGGGGCCTGCACGCCGCCCTGGTGGAAGCCGGAGTCGGCATCTCCCTCACCGTGAGCACCGACCGGGCCATCACCGGAAACCCCCGGATCCGCACCGTCCCGATCAGCCCCTCCCTCACCTACCGCAAAGCACTGATCTGGCGCGGCACCCCCCAGCCCTCCCGGCCACTCCAAGCCCTCCTCGCCCTTCGCCCCACAGCACCCTGACGACGTGCCCCACCAACGCGGAGACGCTTCCTGACCGTCGCCGTCCTCTTCTTAACGGCCGCCGTCCTCGCCATCCATGGAGCACTGACCTCCCGGTCCGGACCCCGGGGAACCTGCTTGTCCGTGGTGGGAAAACATCCACGGCGCGCGAAGGCGCGTCCTCGACAGCGGCCTGCCGGGCCTCCTCCCGCAGCCCGCGGAACCGCAGGAGGTCCGGGAGGTGTCATCACTCAGAGTTACGAGCGTCCGGACAGGGCCCCTCCCTCGCCGAGCCCTCAGGGGCGGGGAATGTTGCGCAGGTTGGCCCTCGCCAGATGCACCATGCGTCCGACGCCGCCGCTCAGCACCGTCCGGCTCGCGGAGAGCGCGAAGCCGCTGATCTGCTCGGCGGTGATCTTCGGCGGGACGGCCAGGGCGGCCGGGTCCGTGACGACGTCGACCAGCGCGGGCCCGTCATGGGCAAAGACCTCGCGCAGCGCGCCACGCACGTCGGCGGGCTTCTCGACCCGGATGCCCCGCGCTCCGGCCGCGGTGGCGATGGCCGCGTAGTCGGTGTGCGGGTAGCTCGTGGCGTGCGGGGGCAGGCCGTCGACCATCATCTCCAGGTCGACCATGCCGAGGGAGGAGTTGTTGAAGACGACGACCTTCACCGGCAGGCCGTACTGCACGAGGGTGAGGAAGTCGCCCATGAGCATGGAGAAGCCGCCGTCGCCGGAGAGCGAGACGACCTGCCGACCGCGGTCCAGGAACTGGGCGCCGATCGCCTGCGGCAGCGCGTTGGCCATCGAGCCGTGCACGAACGAGCCGAGGATGCGCCGACGGCCGTTCGGCGTCAGATAACGCGCCGCCCACACACAGCACATGCCGGTGTCCACGGTGAACACGGCGTCGTCCGCGGCCTCTTCGTCCAGTACCGCGGCCACGTACTCGGGGTGGATCGGGGTCTGCTTCTCGACGTTGCGCGTGTAGGCGTTCACCGCGCCGTCGAGGGCGTGCGCGTGCCGCTCCAGCATGCGGTCGAGGAACCGGCGCGACGACTTCTCCCGCACAGCGGGCGTCAGGCACCGCAGGGTCTCGCCCACGTCCCCCCACACAGCGAGGTCGAGCTGGGTGCGGCGGCCGAGCCGCTCGGGCTGGACGTCGACCTGGACCGTGCGCACATGGCGGGGCAGGAACTCGGTGTACGGGAAGTCCGTGCCGAGGAGCAGCAGCAGGTCACACTCGTGCATGGCCTCGTACGCGGCACCGTAGCCGAGCAGTCCGCTCATGCCGACGTCGTACGGGTTGTCGTACTGGATGTGCTCCTTGCCGCGCAGTGCGTGCCCGACCGGTGCCTTGACCTTCTCGGCGAAGGCCATCACCTCGGCGTGGGCGCCGGCGACGCCCCGGCCGCAGAACACCATCACGCGCTCGGCGGCGTCCACGAGTTCGGTGAGGCGGGCGAGTTCCCGGGCTCCCGGGCGGATGGCGGGCAGGTCCAGAGGCAGGGTGAGTTCGGGGGCCGCGTCCGGGGTGTCCTCGGCGGCGGTGTCACCGGAGAGGGCCACGACCGAGACACCGCGGCGGCCGACGGCGTGCTGGATCGCCGTCTGCACCACGCGCGGCATCTGGTGCGGCGAGGAGATCAGCTCCGAGTAGTGGCTGCACTCGGCGAACAGGCGGTCGGGGTGGGTCTCCTGGAAGTAGCCGGTGCCGATCTGCCCGCTGGGTATCTGCGCGGCCAGCGCCAGCACCGGCGCCATTGAGCGGTGGGCGTCGTACAGGCCGTTGATCAAGTGCAGGTTTCCCGGGCCGCAGGAGCCGGCGCAGGCCGCGAGGCGGCCGGTGAGCTGGGCCTCCGCGCCGGCCGCGAACGCCGCGACCTCCTCGTGGCGGACCTGGACCCAGTCCACCGCGTCATGCCGTCTGACCGCGTCGACGACCGGGTTCAGGCTGTCCCCGACCACCCCGTAGATACGACGCACGCCGGCGCGCGCCATCAGGTCGACGTACTGCTCCGCGATCGTCTGCCTGGCCATGCCACTCCTTCGCCTCCAGCGGCAGGCGGGGGCCGCCGTGCCGCCGGTCACGGTAACGGCGCGGGGCGAACCGGACTTGTCCATCAGCGCACCGGATCGCTTCCGGCAGCGCATTCCGGGTAGGCGAACCCCTCATGTCTCTGCAGGAACTTGGCCACGTACCGGCACACAGGTACGACGCGCTTGCCTGCGGCGCGGGCGTGGGTGAGCGCCTCCCGGACCAGCTGGCCGGCCAGACCCGTCGGCGACGGCGCGGCGGTGACTCCACACGCCCCTTCGCGCGTCGGCGGGCGAGTTTCGAATTCCGCGGCATATGCATTCGAGGCGGTTCGGTGAAGAATGAAATGCCCAGCGTGTTCGAATTCACGCCCCATTCACTTTCTTCACGGAATGCAATGCGCACATTGAGGCGGCGAGGTCCGTTCTCACAGGTCGCCCCGGTAAGAAAGTGAGGCAACGAAACGGGTGATTAACTGACGCGTAGCCGACGGGAATCGTCGCCTCTGGTCAACTCCTGGTCACCGCCGTTCACACACAGCGTCAGGAGGGGCCATGTCCTTCTTCGCCAGGGCGTCCTGGCCAGGAGACCATCGCGACGAGATCGTCGCCGGAACGCTCGTCGCGGCGGTGATCGTCGTGCTCGGCTACGCCTCGGGTATCGGCACTCCGGCGGGGACGACCATCAACACCGCCGCTCCTCCGGCGGCCGGGGCTCCGTCCGCCTCGCCCGGTACTTCGGACGGTTCCGGAGTCAGTAATTCGGGGAAGGGCGATTCCGGAACCTCTGCCGGTGGGGCGGGATCCGGCTCTGCGGGGGATTCCTGGCCGGGAAGCGGTGCCGCCGGAATTCCGGTGGTCGCCGCAACGCCGCCGCCCAGCGGGAGGAGCGGCGAGGGAACGGGCGGCGGACTGGAGCCGGCTCCCGTCCCGTCCGGCTCGGCATCGGATTCGCCCACTCCCACCCCCTCCCCCACTCCCACTCCCACTCCGTCGAACGGCTGCCAGGACGGTGAAGCACACCTGGCGCAGCCTCTGTTGAACGGCGTGATCACTCCGGTCACCGGTTTTCTGGACGGTCTCCTCGGCGGCGGCGCCTCCGGCGTCACGGCCTCACCGTCCTCGTCGGCCTCTCCTTCGCAGCTCACCTCCTCGGACGCCGGGCTGTCGTCGGTGTGCGTCGGCGTGGCGGCCTCGCCGTCGCTCCTCACGGGGGTGCTCCCGTGAGACGTCGCCTCCGCTCCCCGCTTCTCACTGTGTTGGCCGCGCTCGCCACCCTGCTCCTCACCGCGCCGGCCGCGTCGGCCCACACCGAGCTGGACTCCTCGACACCGAAGAACGGCGCACGGATCGCGCGCACCCCAGCCGAAGTCCGGTTGGCCTTCAGCGAGCAGGTCGACCTCGCGGACGTCCACGTCACCGCGGGCGGCAGGCGGCTGGCACTGTCCCGTCCGCCCCGCGGCAACGCCAAGGGCAATGTCGTCGAGGTCTCCGTCCCGAAGACCACCGGCAGGGACCGTCTCACCGTGCTGTGGCAAGTGCGCGACAGGGAAGACGGCCACCCGACGTCCGGGGCTCTGTCCTTCACGCTGGCGACGCAGGCCAAGACGCCCGGCGCGGTCGGAGCCGGCACCCAGGCCGCGCCGCACGGGTCCGAGTCGGTACGCACAGCCTGGACCGTGACCCGCTGGGCCGGGTATCTCGCCCTCGCCCTGTATGTCGGCGGGCTGGCATTCCTGGCACTGCTCTGGCCGCAGGGCGCCCATGACCGGCGTACCCGCCGGATCCTCACGCTGTCCTGGACAGCCGGGCTCGCGGCAAGTCTCCTCGCGCCAGGGCTGCAGGGTGCGTACGGCGTGATGGGCGCGCTCGGAGACGTACTGAAGTCCTCCACCTACACGGATCTGCTGGGCACCGAGGTCGGAGTCGTCGCGGCATGCCGGGTGCTGATGTGGGTGCTGGCCGCCATCGTGCTGGCCGCGCTGCTCCAGGGTGGTGAGCGGACCGCCCGGTCGCCCGGCTGGCGCGTCGGTGCCCTCGCCGTCGCCCTCGGACTTCTGCGGACCACCGGCATGACCGGTCACAACGCGGAAGGCACGCACCCGGGTTGGGGCGCGATGGCCGATCTGGTCCACCTGCTGGGTGTCTCGCTCTGGCTGGGCGGTCTGACCCTGCTGCTGTTCGGCGTGCTGCCCCGGCGGCGCCCGGAGGAGCTGTCGTCCACCGTGTCCGGCTACTCCACGCTGGCCGGGGTGTCCGTCGCCGCGATCGCCGTCGCCGGGGCCGTCCTGACCTGGCAGATCGTCGGCTCGTTCGGCGCCTTGATCCACACCGGCTACGGGCGGCTGCTGCTGGTCAAGCTCGCCGTACTGGCCGTTGTGCTGCTGATCGCCCAGGGCAGCCGCGGCTGGGTGAAGACGCGGCTGGACATCGCCGTGTTGCTGCGCGGTGACCGAGCCACCGTGCGGCCGTTCGTCTACTCGGTCGCGGCCGAGACGGGGCTCGTCCTCGTCGTCCTCGCCGCGACGAGCGTGCTGGTCACGTCCGCCCCAGGGCGCTGACCGGCGATCCTCGCACCACCCTCCTCACCTCACAAGGGAGACGCCCCATCATGCACACCGAAGACACCACCACACCCCCGCCGCGTCGTCGCCGCTCCGGGATGGGCAACCGCGTGCTGCTCGCCACCGGCGCAGGCGCCGGCATCGCGGCCGTCGCCTGTCTCGCTCTGCTTCAGGCGTCGAGCGGGTCCGCCGCGCCCGCCGCGGCCGCACCGGCGGCCGACGCCCACTCGATGACCTCCATGGGCCAGGCGCAGCCCGCCGCCGCCCGGGCCAAGGCGGCCGACCACACCATCAAGATCACCAACTACAAGTTCGCCCAGCCGACCCTGACCGTGAAGGTCGGCCAGACCGTGAAGTGGGTCAACGAGGACACCGCTCCGCACACGGTCACCACCACCAGCGGGCCGGCCAAGTTCGATTCCGGCACGCTGAACAAGGGCGACAGCTGGTCGTACACCTTCACCAAGGCCGGTACCTACAAGTACTACTGCGCGGTCCACCCGGACATGACGGCCTCCGTCACCGTGGTCGCCGACAGCGGGGGCAGTGGGGGCACCACCGGAGGTGGCACCGGAGGCTCCACGGGCGGTTCGACGGGTGGGTCGACAGGAGGCTCCACGGGCGGTTCCACCGGTGGGGCGACAGGAGGCTCCACGGGCGGTTCCACCGGGGGCAGCACAGGTGGTTCGACCGGCGGCTCCGGCGGCGGTTCGACCGGGGGGAGCAGCGGCTCCGGCGGTATGGGGGGCGGCAGCGGTGACGGCGGCAGCGAGCAGTGCGCCAGTGTCCAGCAGGTCCTGCTGCCCATCCTTCAGCACATCGACAAGGCCCATCTGGAGGAGTCCCCGGGTCAGCAGGTCCAGGACGCGCTCCAGCTCGACAGTTACCTCAAGATGCACACCGCCTGGCTCGAATCGATCCTCACCCCGGCCGTGAACGGCACCGGCTCCGTGGCCGACGACACGCTCACGGTCATCCTCCAGCACGTCAACTCCGCGCACCTGGAGGAGTCCCTGGGTCAGCAGATCACGGACATCCTCAACCCCGACCAGTACGTGAAGACGCACACCGTCTGGGCCGAGCACCTGCTCGCCCCCACCACGAACTACCTCACCAACTCCTGCTGACCCTCGGAAGAACGTGGCGGGCCGGCCGAGTCACAGTCGGCCCCGGGAGGCACGAGCCCTTCGAAGAAGTACAGAAGAACGTCGCTGTCAGTCGGCGCGTGCTTCAGCTGGTCGCCAGTCGGACCATGTCCG